>NZ_JBEZMO010000025.1:0-124098 GCF_040652655.1 Streptomyces sp. NPDC048191 | reverse complement strand
GGGCCCACTCCCCCCCCGTGCCCGGCCCGCCCCCGCCCCCCCCCCCCGCCGGGCTCCCGGCCACCTCGCTGGCCTGGGGCCTGTGGGAGGAGCGCAGCGGCATCACCGGCCGCCTGGCCGGGGCCGACCTGGCCCGCATCGCCCGCGCCGGGCTGCGGCCGCTGTCCACCGCCGAGGCGCTGGACCTGTTCGACCTGGCCCGCGCCGTCGACGAACCGGTACTGGTGCCGATGCGGCTGGACCGGGCCGCCGTCCGGGCCGGTGGGCCGGTACCGGCGCCGCTGCGCGGCCTCGTACGGGAAGCGCCCGCCGCGGCCCCCGGCGCGAGCGCCGCGCCCGCCGCCGCACTGGCCGCGCTGTCCGGACCGGACCGGGAGAAGGCCCTGCTGGCGTTGGTCCGCGCCGAGGCGGCCAGGGTGCTGGCCTACGACTCGCCGGTAGCCGTGGGCGAACACCGCACCTTCGCCGAACTCGGCGTCGACTCGCTGGCCGCGGTGGAGCTGCGCGACCGGCTGTCCGGGACCACCGGCGTCCCGCTGCCCGCCGCGGTGGTGTTCGAGTACGCCACCCCGGTGGCCCTGGCCGCACACCTGCACGCGTCCATGCCCGCCGCGGACGGCGCGCGGGACGTCTCGCCGCTCGCCGGGCTCGACCAGCTCGAAGCGGCACTGTCCGGCGCCGGACCCGGTGCCGTGGACCAGGCGAAGCTGCGCATGCGCCTCACCGCGCTGCTGGCCAAGTACGGCGGCGACGAGCAGACCGGCTCCGCTGCGCAGCACGACCTGTCGTCGGCCTCCGACGACGAACTGTTCGGCCTCGTCGACGACCTCGGCGCCGGCTAGGGGGAGGAAGGATTCCGCGTGGCAGACCTGGCAGACCCGGGAAACGAGGACAAGCTCCGGGAGTACCTCCGGCGCGCACTGACCGAGGCGCAGAGCGCGCAACGGAGACTGGCGGAGATCGAACAGGCCCGTCGCGAGCCCATCGCGATCGTGGGCATGGCCTGCCGCTACCCCGGCGGCGTCGACACTCCCGAGCAGCTGTGGGAGATGCTGGCCGCGGGCCGGGACGGGATCTCCGCCTTCCCCGCCGACCGCGGCTGGGACCTGGCCGGACTGCCGGTCGGACTCGGCGGGTTCGTCGCCGGCGCCGGTGCCTTCGATCCCGGTTTCTTCGGCATCTCCCCGCGGGAGGCGCTGGCCATGGACCCGCAGCAGCGGCTGCTGCTGGAGACGTCCTGGGAGGCGTTCGAACGCGCCGGGATCGACCCGCTCACCGTGCGCGGCAGCCGTACCGGGGTGTTCGCCGGAGTGATGTACCACGACTACGCGACACTGATGGACCGCGTGCCCGAGGAGTTGGAAGGCTTCATCGGCAACGGGAACGCCGCCAGCATCGCCACCGGCCGGGTCGCCTACACCTTCGGTCTCGAAGGACCCGCCGTCACCGTGGACACCGCCTGCTCCTCCTCGCTGGTCACCCTCCACCTCGCGGTGCAGTCACTGCGCTCCGGGGAGACGTCGCTGGCGCTGGCCGGCGGTGTGACCATCATGTCCACCCCGGGCACCTACGTGGAGTTCGACCGGCTCGGCGGGCTGGCCGCCGACGGCCGGTGCAAGGCGTTCTCCGCGGCCGCCGACGGCACCGGCTGGTCCGAGGGCGTCGGGATGCTGTTGCTGGAACGGTTGTCCGACGCGCAGCGCAACGACCACCCGGTGCTCGCCGTCATCCGCGGCTCCGCGGTCAACCAGGACGGTGCCTCCAACGGCCTGACCGCGCCCAACGGCCAGGCCCAGCGCCGGGTCATCGTCGAGGCACTCACCGACGCGGCACTGTCCCCAGCGGACATCGACGCCGTGGAGGCGCACGGCACGGGCACCTCGCTGGGTGACCCCGTGGAGGCACAGGCGCTGCTGGCCACGTACGGCGCCGACCGCGAGCGGCCGTTGTGGCTGGGGTCGGTCAAGTCCAACATCGGGCACACGCAGGCCGCCGCCGGAGTCGCGGGTGTGATCAAGGTCGTCCAGGCGATGCGCCACGGGGTGCTGCCCCGCACGCTGCACGTCGACACCCCGACCCCGCACGTCGACTGGGCCGGTGGCCCGTTGCGTCTGCTCGCCGAGTCGCGGTCCTGGGCGGACACCGAGGTCCGGCGTGCTGGGGTGTCGGCGTTCGGGGTGAGCGGTACGAACGCGCATGTGATCGTCGAGCAGGCCCCGGCCGTCGAGCCGGCGGCTGTCGTCGACTCGGTGTCACCGGTTCCGGTTCCGGTGCCGGTGCTCGTGTCCGGTCGTGGCGCTGACGGGCTGCGAGGGCAGGCGGCGCGTTTGCGTGAGTATGTGCTGGCTGAGCCTGGGGTCACGGTGGCCGAGGTGGCGCGGGCGGCCGCGTTGTCCCGTGCTGCTTTGGAGTGCCGGGGTGCGGTGGTGGCTGCCGACCGGGACGAACTGCTGGCAGGGCTTGCCGGGTTGGCGGAGGGGGCGTCGTCGTCCGGTGCGGTCAGTGGGCGGGCTGATCGGGGTGGTGGAACCGGTTTCCTGTTTGCCGGGCAGGGGTCGCAGTGGGCCGGTATGGGGCGTGGGCTGGCCGAGCGGTATCCGGTGTTCGCGGAGTCGTTCGACGACATCTGTGCGCGGATGGAGTCGGTGCTGGGCCGTCCGGTGAGGGAGGTGATTTTCGGCGGCTCTGAGCTCGGGCAGACGTTGTTTGCGCAGTGTGGTCTGTTCGCGGTCGAGGTGTCGTTGTTCCGGTTGTTGGAGTCGTTCGGTGTGGTGCCGGATTTCGTGGTTGGTCATTCGGTGGGTGAGGTGGCGGCTGCGCATGTGGCGGGGGTGTTGTCGCTGGGTGATGCGGTGACGTTGGTGTGTGCGCGGGCCGGGTTGATGCAGCAGTTGCCGTCGGGTGGGGCGATGCTGGCGGTGAATGCGAGCGAGGCGGAGGTCTCGGAGGTCCTCGTCGCTGGTGTGGGGATCGGGGCGGTGAACGGTTTCCGGTCGGTTGTCGTCTCCGGTGTGGAGTCGGCGGTGGAAGGGGTTGCGGAGCGGGCGGGGGTGCGGGGCTGGCGGTGCAGGCGGCTTCGGGTGAGTCATGCGTTTCATTCGGCGTTGATGGAACCGGTTGTGGACCGTTTCCGGGAGGCCATTGTCGGCTTGGCGTTCAGTGCGCCGTGTATTCCGTTCGTGTCGACGGTGGAGGTCGGTGCGGTACCGGTGGATGCCGGTTACTGGGTGCGTAATCTCCGGGACACGGTTCGTTTCGCGGATGCGGTCGCCCATCTGTATGCGCAGGGTGTGACGAGGTTCGTGGAGGTGGGGCCGGACGCCGCGCTGTCGGCGACAGGGCCGGACTGTCTGCCGGGGGATGCCACCGCCGCGTTCGTGCCACTGTTACGCCGCGACCAGGACGACGTCCGCGCACTGGCATCGGGGCTGGCCCGTTTCCACGCGCACGGCGGCACCGTCGACTGGAGCCGGTACCTGCCGGCCGCCGAGCGGGTAGACCTGCCCACCTACGCCTTCCAACGCCGCCGCTACTGGCTCGAATCGGCCTCCGACGGCAACCTCGTCGCCTCGGGGCTGCTCCCGGCCGGCACCCCGTTGCTCGGTGCGGCCACCGCGCTGGCCGGGTCCGACGCCTACCTCCTCACCGGGCGGCTGTCGGTGCCGTCCCAGCCGTGGCTGGCCGATCACCGTGTCTCCGGCGCGATCGTGCTGCCCGGCGCGGCATACGTGGAACTGGCCGTGCAGGCCGCCGACCGGGTCGGTTGCGACCGGGTCGAGGAACTCGTCGTGCGGGCGCCGCTCGTGCTCACCGAGACCGGAGCGGTCCGGCTGCAGCTGACCGTCCGTGAGCCCGAGGACTCCGGCCGTCGCGCCGTGGAGATCTACGCCCTGGCCGAGGACGCGTCCGAGGGTGAGCCGTGGACGCTGCACGCAACCGGCATCCTCGCCGCCAACCCGTATGGGCCCGCCGACCCGTATGGCCCCGTCGGCCCGGACGAGCCCGTCGCCGGGGGAGAGGCCTGGCCGCCGCCCGGCGCCACCCCGCTGCCCGTGGACACCGCCTACCCCGATCTCGCCGCTCGCGGCCTGGAGTACGGGCCGGCGTTCCAGGGCCTGCGCGCGGCCTGGCGGTGCGGTGCGGACGTCCTCGCTGAGGTGGCCCTGCCCGACGAACAGGTGGGCCGGGCAGGCGAGTTCGGGCTGCACCCCGCGCTGCTGGACGCCGCCCTGCACGCACTCGCGCTCACCGACGACACGGGCACGGCACGGCTGCCGTTCTCCTGGGCCGGTGTCCGGCTGCACGCCGCCGGAGCGTCCGCCGTGCGGGTCCGGCTCACCCCCACCGGCGACGGCACCGTCGCACTGGACCTGTTCGACGCCGTCGGCGCTCCGGTCGCCTCCGTCGGCTCGCTCACGCTGCGTGCCGCCGCCGCGCAGGCCACCGGCCGCGTGCCCCGCGACGCGCTGTTCCGGCTGGACTGGGACACCACCCCGGCCCCCGCCGTACCGGCCGCCGGCACCTGGGCGGCCGCCGACAGCCTGCCCGCGGTCCTGGCCACCGACCTGCGCGCCGCCGGGATCGACCTCACGGGCGGAGACGGCACCGCCGACGTCACCGTGCTGGCCGTCCCGGCGGGACAGCCCGTCCAACTGGTCACGTCCGCCGTGCTGCGTCAGGTGCAGGACTGGCTGGCCGCCACCGCCGGGCCCGCCCGGTTGCTGGTGGTCACCACCGGGGCGGTCGCCACCGAACCCGCCGACCGCCCGGCGGATCCGGGCGGCGCCGCTGTGTGGGGGCTGCTGCGTGCCGCGCAGGCCGAACAACCCGACCGGATCGTGCTGGCCGACCTCGACGACACCGCCGAGTCCCGCCGTGCGCTGCCCGCCGCACCCGCCGCTGGACAACCCCAACTGTCCCTGCGCGCCGGTGCGTTGCTCACCCCCCGGCTGGTCCAGCCCGAGCTGGTGCCGCCCGCGGACCCGTACTGGCGGCTGGCCGTCACCCGTCCGGGCACCCTGGACAACCTCGCGCTGCTGCCCGCCCCGGCCGCGGCCGCCCCGCTGGAACCGGGCCAGGTACGCATCGCGGTGCGCGCCGCCGGGCTGAACTTCCGGGACGTGCTCATCGCCCTCGGTATGTACCCCGGTGAGGCGGCCCTCGGCGGCGAGGGCGCCGGCGTGGTCACCGAGGTGGCCGCCGACGTCACCGACCTCGCCCCGGGCACCGCGGTGATGGGCCTGTTCGGCGACGCGTTCGCGCCGGTCGCCGTCGCCGAGCGGGCCGCCGTGGCACCGATCCCGGACGGCTGGTCCTTCGAGCAGGCCGCCGCCGTGCCGGTCGCGCACCTCACCGCCCACCTCGGCCTGGTCGAGCTCGCCGGGCTGCGGGCCGGGGAGTCGGTGCTGATCCACTCCGCGGCCGGCGGCGTCGGCATGGCCGCCGTACAGCTGGCCCGGCACCTCGGCGCCGAGGTCTACGGCACCGCCGGCCCGGGCAAGTGGCAGGTGCTGCGCGACCTCGGCCTGGACGACGCGCACATCGCCTCCTCCCGCGACACCGGTTTCGCCACGAAGTTCGGGCCGGTCGACGTCGTACTCAACTCGCTGTCCGGCGAGTTCGTCGACGCCTCGGCGGGACTGCTGCGCCCCGGCGGCAGGTTCCTGGAGATGGGCAAGACCGACCTGCGCGACCCGGCCGACTTCCCGGACATCGGTTACCTGCCGTACGACCTGATGCAGTTGCCGCCACACGAGATGCAGCGGCTGCTGGCCGCGGTGCTGGAGCTGTTCGCCGCGGGCGCGCTGACCGCGCCACCGCCGTCGGTGTGGCCGGTCGCCCGTGCCGTGGACGCGTTCCGGTACGTCGGCCAGGCCAGGCACACCGGCAAGCTCGTGCTCACCCTGCCCCGCCGGCTCGACCCGGAGGGCACCGCGCTCATCACCGGCGGCACCGGCACGCTCGGCGGGTTGGTCGCCCGGCACCTGGTGCGCGAGCACGGCGTACGACACCTGGTGCTCACCGGCCGCCGCGGACCCGACACACCGGGTGCCGCCGAACTGGTCGCCGACCTCGCGGAACTCGGCGCCACCGCCGAGGCGGTGGCCTGCGACGCCGCCGACCGTGACGCACTGGCCGCGCTGCTGGCCGGCATACCCGCCGACCGTCCGCTCACCGCGGTGGTGCACGCGGCCGGGCTCGCCGACGACGGGTTGTTCACCGCGCTGACCCCGGAGCGACTGGCCGCGGTGCTGCGGCCCAAGGTGGACGCCGCGCTGCACCTGGACGAGCTGACCCGTGGTCACGACCCCGCCGCGTTCGTGCTGTTCTCCTCGGCCACCGGCACCCTCGGTGGCCCCGGACAGGCCAACTACGCCGCGGCCAACGCCTGTCTGGACGCGCTGGCCGGCCGGCGGCGCGCCGCCGGGCCGGCCGCCCAGTCGCTGGCCTGGGGTCTGTGGGCCCCGCCCAGCGGCATCACCGGCGACCTGTCCGCGTCGGACCTGGCCAGGATGGCCCGCGCCGGAGTGCAGGCGCTGTCCGCCGAGGAGGCGCTGACGCTGTTCGACACCGCGCTGGCCCTGGGTGAACCGGTGCTGCTGCCGGCCAAGGTCCGCCCGCGCACCGCCGACCCGGCGCTGCTGCCACCGCTCCTGCGCGGCCTGGTCCGTGGCCGGCGTCGTACGGCCGCGGCGGCCGGGCCCGGTACGGCCACCGGCCCGATCCGGCTCGGCGAAGCGGAACTGCTGACGCTGGTGCGCACCGAGACCGCCGCCGTCCTCGGCCACGCCGACGCCGACGCCGTCGACCCGCAGGCGGAGTTCCGCGCCCTGGGAGTGGACTCGTTGTCCGCCGTGGAACTGCGCAACCGGCTCACCGCCGCCACCGGCACCGCCCTCCCCGCCACCCTGGTCTTCGACTACCCGACCCCCGCCGCGCTCGCCCGGTACCTGCGCCCGGACCCGCCCGAGGACACCGCCCCGGCCGACACCGGCGCCGGTGTCGGCACCGACGAGCCCATCGCGATCGTCGGCATGGCCTGCAGGTTCCCGCCGGAGATCCGCTCCCCGGAACAGTTGTGGCGGTTCCTGCTCGACGGCGGTGACGGCATCACCGAGTTCCCGGCCGACCGCGGCTGGGACCTGGACGCCCTGTTCGACCCCGACCCCGACCGGCCGGGGACGTCGTACACCCGGCACGGCGGATTCCTGCGCGACGCCGCCGACTTCGACGCCGGGTTCTTCGGCATCAACCCGCGCGAGGCGCTGGCCACCGATCCGCAGCAGCGGCTACTGCTGGAGACCTCCTGGGAGACCTTCGAACACGCCGGGATCGACCCGGACTCGGTGCGCGGCAGCCGGACCGGGGTCTTCGTCGGCGTGATGCGCCAGGACTACGGCCCGATGCTGCACCACGCCGCCGAGGGCGTTGAGGGCTACCGGCTCACCGGCAGCGCGGCCAGCGTCGCCTCCGGCCGGCTCGCCTACACGTTCGGCCTGGAAGGCCCCACGCTGACCGTGGACACGGCCTGCTCGTCCTCACTGGTAGCGCTGCACCTCGCCGCCCAGGCGCTGCGCCGCGGCGAGTGCGACCTGGCGCTGGCCGGCGGTGCGACCGTGATGGCCACCCCCGGGCTGTTCGTGGAGTTCTCCCGGCAGCGCGGCCTGGCCGCCGACGGCCGGTGCAAGTCGTTCTCGGCCGCCGCCGACGGCACCTCGTGGTCGGAGGGCGCCGGGATGCTGCTGGTGGAGCGACTGTCCGACGCCCGCGCGGCAGGGCATCCGGTACTGGCCGTCGTACGGGGCTCCGCGGTCAACTCCGACGGCGCGTCCAACGGGCTCACCGCGCCCAACGGCCCCTCCCAGCAACGAGTGATCCGCAGCGCGCTGGCCGCGGCCGGACTGTCCACCCAGGACGTCGACGCCGTGGAGGCGCACGGCACCGGAACCACCCTGGGGGACCCCATCGAGGCCCAGGCCCTGCTGGCCACGTACGGCCGCGACCGGGACGGCGAACCGCTGTGGCTCGGCTCGGTCAAGTCCAACATCGGGCACACCCAGGCCGCCTCCGGTATCGCCGGGATCATCAAGACGGTCATGGCGCTCCGGGAAGGGCTGCTGCCCCTTACCCTGCACGCCGACGAACCCAGCCCGCACGTGGACTGGGCCTCCGGCGCGGTGTCCCTGCTGACCGAACCGCGCCCCTGGCCGGAGACCGGCCGGGCGCGGCGCGCCGCGGTGTCCTCCTTCGGTGTCAGCGGCACCAACGCGCACATCGTCATCGAGCAGGCCCCGGCCGAGGCGCCGCCCGCGCCGCCGGCCCGCGCGCCCCTGCCGCTGCCGGTGGTGCTCTCCGCACGCACGGAAGGGGCGCTGCGCGAGCAGGCGGCCCGGCTGCTGACCCATCTCGATGAGCACCCGGACATCGAGCCGGCCGCCCTCGCACACTCCCTGCTCACCACCCGCGCCACACACCCGTACCGGGCCGCGGTGCCCACCAACTTCCCAGTCCGCGGGGCCGACTTGACGGCCGCGCCGACCGATCCGCCTGCCGGACGGACCGACTTGACGGCTGCGTCGGCCGATCGGCGTTTCGGGCCGGCCGCTGTGACGATTGCGTCGGCCGACCCGCCTGCCGGACAGACCGCTGTGACGGCCGTGCCCGCCGATCCGCCTGCCGGACGGACCGACTCGACGGCTGCGTGGGCCGATCGGCGTTCCGGGTCGGCCGACTCGACGGCCGTGCCGGCCGATCCGCCTGCCGGACGGACCGACTCGACGGCCACGTCGGCCGACCCACCCGCCGGGCCGGTCGGTCTGCGGGGCGGGCTGGGCGCTCTCGCCGCGGGCGCGCCCGACGCCGGCGTGGTGACCGGCTTCGCCGCCGACGCCGGGAAACTGGCCTTCCTGTTCCCGGGCCAGGGCTCCCAGCGCCTCGGTGCCGGCCGGGCACTGGCCGCCGAGTTCCCCGCCTACGCCGCCGCGTTCGACGCGGTATGCGCGGAACTCGACCGCCACCTGCCCCGGCCGCTGCGTGCGGTGCTGTTCGCGGCCGAGGGCAGTCCCGAGGCCGAACTGCTCGACCGCACCGACTTCACCCAGGCCGCGCTGTTCGCCGTAGAGGTCGCGCTGGTCCGGCTCGCGGAGAGCTGGGGCCTGCGACCGGACCTGGTGGCCGGCCACTCGGTCGGTGAGATCGTCGCCGCGCACGTCGCCGGTGCGCTGACCCTGCCCGACGCCGCCACGCTGGTCACCGCACGCGGCAGGCTGATGGCGCGGGCCACCGCCGGCGGTGCGATGGTCGCCGTCCAGGCCACCGAGGCCGAACTGGCCCCGGCACTGGCCGAGTACGCCGGGCGGGTACGGCTGGCCGCCGTCAACGGCCCGAACTCGGTGGTGGTGTCCGGCGACGCCGACGCGGTCGCGGAGATCGGCGCACACTGGCGCGGACGGGGCCGCCGTACCCGGCAGTTGCGGGTCACCATGGCCCCGCACTCCCCGCACGTGGACGGCATCCTGGACGCCTACCGGGAGGTCGTCACCGGCATCCCCTTCACCGCACCGCGGTTGCCGGTCGTGTCCACGGTGACCGGGGCACCGCTGTCGGAGCGGGAGATCACCGACCCGGAGCACTGGGTGGCCAACGTCCGGGACGGCGTGCGGTTCCTGCCCGCCGTGCGCGCCCTCGCCGAGGCCGGGGCCACCGCGTTCGTCGAGATCGGCCCGGCCGCCGCGCTGACCGCGATGGCCCGTGACTGCCTGCCCGGCACCGAAGCCGCCGCCTCACCGACCGTCCTGCCGACCCTGCGCGACGGCCGGGACGAGGTCCCGGCCCTGCTGGACACGCTGACCCGGCTGCACGTGCACGGCATCTCGCCGGACTGGGCCGCGGTCACCGAAGGCCGCGCACCGGTACCGGTTCCGCTGCCCACCTACCCGTTCCAGCACCGGCGGTTCTGGATGACCGGCGAGACGGCCGCCGACGCCGGAGCGGCCGGCCTCGGCCTGGTCGGGCACCCGCTGCTCGGCGCGGCCGTCACGCTGGCCGACGGCGCCGGGGTGCTGTTCACCGGGCGGCTGTCCGCCACCAGCCAGCCCTGGCTGGCCGACCACGTGGTGGCCGGTCGGATCGTGCTGCCCGGCACCGCGTTCGTCGAGCTCGTCGCCCGCGCCGGGGACGAAGTGGGCTGCGGCCGGATCGCCGAACTGACCCTGCACGCACCGTTGGTGCAGACCGAACGGGGCAGCACCGCACTGCAACTGGTGCTCGGCGCGCCCGACCCGCAGGGCCGCCGCGCGGTGACCCTGTACTCCCGCGCCGACGCCGGCACCACCGACGAGCCGTGGACCCGGCACGCCACCGGCACCGTCGAACCTCCGGTCGACGCCGCGCCGCCGCCGCTGGGCGACTGGCCCCCGGCCGAGGCGGACGAGAGCGAACTGGACGACCTGTACGAGCTGTTGGCCGACCGCGGCCTGGCCTACGGACCGGTGTTCCGCGGGCTGCGCGCGGCCTGGCGGCGGGACACCCCCACCGGCACCGAGGTGTTCGCCGAGGTGGAACTGCCCGCCCCGGCCGAACCCGGCGGGTTCGGGGTGCACCCGGCGCTGCTGGACGCCGCGTTGCACGCGCTGGCCACCGACCCGGGGACGAGCACGGCCACCCTGCCGTTCGCCTGGACCGGGGTGACCGTACGGCAGCCCGCCGCCGAGACCCTGCGGGTGCGGCTCACCCCGGTCGACGGCGGCTTCGCGATCGCCGCGTACGACGGCTACGGCACCCCGGTACTCACCGTGGACGGCCTGGCCCTGCGCCCGGTCCCCGACGGACTGCGCGCGGCGCAGGCCGGCACGGACGCGCTGTACACGGTCGACTGGACGCCGGTACGTACCGGCACGGAGGGGCCCACGCCCGCTGCACCGCGTACCGGGGCGGAGGAATCCACCCCCGCCGAGCCGCGCACCGGCGCCGAGGGACCCGCCCCCGCAGAACTCGGCGCGGACCTCGACCTCGCCGCGGTGACCGACCCGGGGGAGTGGCTGCTGGCCGCCTTGCCCGCCGCCGAGGACGAACCGGCCGGGATCGCCAACGTCACCCACCGGGTGCTGGCCCTGCTGCGCGGGTTCCTCGCCGAGGAACGGTTCGCCGCCACCACCCTGGTGCTTCGTACCTCCGGCGCCACCGACGGCACCGTTCTGGCCGCCTCCGCCGTCTGGGGCCTGGCCCGCTCGGCCCAGTCGGAGAACCCGGACCGGATCGTGCTGCTGGACACCGACGGCAGCGTGCCCGACCCGGTCGCCCTGGCCACGGGTGAACCCCAACTGGCCGTCCGTGACGGCTCGGTGCTCGTGCCCCGGCTGGTCCGCGGCACCGCCGGTGAGCCCGCGGTCTGGCACCCCGGGGGCACCGTGCTGATCACCGGCGGCACCGGTGCGCTCGGCTCGGTGCTGTCCCGGCACCTGGCCGCCGAGCACGGCGTACGGAACCTGCTGCTCGCCGGCCGCCGGGGTCCCGACACACCGGGTGCCGCCGAACTGGTCGCCGACCTCGCGGAACTCGGCGCCACCGCCGAGGTGGTGGCCTGCGACGTGGCCGACCGGGACGCACTGGCCGTATTGCTGGCCGGCATCCCCGAGGAGTGCCCGCTGACCGCCGTCGTACACGCCGCCGGGGTGCTGGACGACGGGATGCTCGCCGCGCAGACCCCGGAGCGTGTCGACCGGGTGCTGCGGCCCAAGGCGGACGCCGCGCTGCACCTGGACGAGCTGACCCGTGGACAGGACCTCGCCGCGTTCGTGCTGTTCTCCTCGGCCGCCGGCATCCTGGGCAGCCCCGGGCAGAGCAACTACGCCGCCGCCAACGCGGTGCTGGACGGCCTGGCCGCCCGACGCCGCGCGGCGGGCCTGCCCGCCGTGTCGCTGGCCTGGGGCCTGTGGGCCGCGGGCATGGGGGACACCGCGGACGGCGCCGCCCGGCAGCGCGTCGAACGACTCGGCGTGCTGCCGCTGGAACCGGCCGAGGGCATGCGGCTGTTCGACGCCGCCGTCGCGGGCGGGACCGCACTGGCCGTCCCGGTCCGGCTCAACCTCGCCGCGCTGCGCGAACAGGCCCGCACCGTACCGCCCGCCCCGGTCCTGCGTGGCCTGGTCCGCGTCCCGGCGCGTCGCGCCACCGGCACCGGTGCGCTGCGGGCCGCGTTCGCCGGGCTCGACGAGGCCGCCCGCGGCAGGCTGGTGCGCGACACGGTGCGTACGGCGGTGGCCGCCACCCTCGGCCACGGCAACGCGGCCGACCTGGGCGACCGGCGCGCCTTCACCGACCTCGGCTTCGACTCGCTGACCTCGGTGGAACTGCGCAACCGGCTGGCGGCCGGCACCGGACTGGCGTTGCCCGCCACGCTGGCCTTCGACCACCCGAGCATCGCCGCCACCGCCGAGTACCTGCTGAGCAGGCTCACCGCGGCCGCCGCCCCGGCGCGCACCGCACCCCGCCGTACCGGCCCGGCCGACGAGCCGATCGCCATCGTCGGCATGGCCTGCCGCTACCCGGGCGGGGTGCGCTCCCCGGAGGACCTTTGGCGGCTGGTGGCCGGCGACGGCGACGGCATCTCGCCCTTCCCCACCGACCGGGGCTGGGACACCGAACGGCTCTACGACCCCGACCCCGACCGCGCCGGGCGCACCTACCTGACCAAGGGCGGCTTCCTGCACGACGCGGCCGAGTTCGACGCCGGCCTGTTCGGCATCTCCCCGCGCGAGGCGCTGGCCATGGACCCGCAGCAGCGGCTGCTGCTGGAGACCTCCTGGGAGGCACTGGAACGCACCGGCATCGACCCGCTGTCCCTGCGGGACACCGACACCGGCGTGTTCGTCGGCGTGATGTACCACGACTACGCCACCCGGCTGCCCAGCACCCCGCAGGACGTGGAGGGCTACCTCGGCGCGGGCACCGCGGGCAGCGTCGCCTCCGGCCGGGTCGCCTACACCTTCGGCCTGCAGGGCCCGGCGGTCACCGTGGACACCGCCTGTTCCTCCTCCCTGGTCACCCTGCACCTGGCGGCACAGGCGCTGCGCGCGGGGGAGTGCTCGCTGGCGCTGGCCGGCGGCGCCACCGTGATGTCCACCCCCGGCACCTTCGTCGAGTTCTCCCGGCAGCGCGGCCTGGCCGCCGACGGCCGGGTGAAGGCGTTCGCCGCGGACGCGGACGGCACCGTCTGGTCCGAGGGCGTCGGCCTGCTGGTGGTGGAGCGGCTGTCCGACGCGCGCCGCAACGGCCACCGGATCCTCGGCGTGCTGCGCGGCTCGGCGGTGAACCAGGACGGCGCCTCCAACGGGCTCACCGCGCCCAACGGCCCCTCGCAGGAACGGGTGATCCGCAGCGCGCTGGCCGCCGCCCACCTGTCCCCGTCGGACGTGGACCTGGTGGAGGCGCACGGCACCGGCACCGCTCTGGGCGACCCGATCGAGGCGCAGGCGCTGCTGGAGACCTACGGCGCCGACCGCGACCGGCCGTTGTGGCTCGGATCGGTCAAGTCGAACATCGGGCACACCCAGGCGGCCGCCGGGGTCGCCGGGGTGATCAAGGTCGTACAGGCGATGCGGTACGGCCTGCTGCCGCGCACCCTGCACGTCGACGAACCGACCCCGCACGTGGACTGGTCGGCCGGGGAGGTACGGCTGCTGACCGAGGCACGGCCCTGGCCGGAGCGCGACCGGCCGCGCCGGGCCGCGGTGTCCTCGTTCGGCATCAGCGGCACCAACGCCCACGTCATCATCGAACAGGCCCCGCAGACCCCGGTCCCGCGACCGGCGCCCCGGCGGGTGGTGCCGGTGCCGCTGTCCGGCGACACCGAGGCCGCGCTGCGCGCCCAGGCGGGCCGGCTGCGCACCTGGCTGACCGCCGAGCCGGACGCCCGGCCGGTCGAGGTGGCCGCCGCCCTGGCCACCGGGCGTTCCGCGCTGACCCACCGCGCCGTGGTGGTCGCGGCCGACCGCGAGGACGTGCTCTCCGGGCTGGCCGCGCTGGCCGTCGGCGAGGAGGCGGCCGGTCTGGTGCGTGGGGTCGCCGACGTGGAGGGTCGCACGGTGTTCGTGTTTCCCGGTCAGGGTGCGCAGTGGGCGGGGATGGGGGTGGAGCTGCTGGAGTCCTCGCCGGTGTTCGCGGCGTGGATGGCGGAGTGTGCTTCGGTGTTGGGTGAGTTCGTGGACTGGTCGTTGTCGGGTGTGTTGCGGGGGGAGGGTGGTCAGCCGTCGTTGGACCGGGTGGATGTGGTGCAGCCGGTGTCCTTCGCGGTGATGGTGTCGTTGGCGGCGTTGTGGCGGTCGTTCGGGGTGGAGCCCGATGCGGTGGTGGGTCACTCGCAGGGGGAGATCGCGGCGGCCTGCGTGGCGGGAGCGCTCTCCCTGCGCGACGCCGCGAAGGTGGTCTGCGTACGCAGCAGGCTGATCGCCGAGGAACTGACCGGACACGGCGGGATGGCGTCCCTGGCGCTGCCCGCCGACGAGGTGACCGCCCTGCTGCCCGCCGGTGGCGAGGTGACCGTCGCCGCGGTCAACGGCTCCGCCTCCACCGTCGTCTCCGGCGACCCGGCGGCCCTCGACCGGCTGCTGGCCGACTGCGACGGGCGCGGGGTACGGGCCCGCCGGATCGCGGTGGACTACGCCTCGCACTCCCCGCAGGTGGAACGCATCGAGACACGGCTGGTCGAGGCCCTCGCCGGGGTGCGGGCGCGGGCGGCGAACGTGCCCGTGTTCTCCACGGTCACCGCCGACTGGGCCGGCCCAGCCGAACTGGACGCCGGGTACTGGTACCGCAACGTGCGCCGGACGGTTCGCTTCGAGGACGCGGTGCGCGCCCTGGCCGAGCAGGGCCACCGCGGGTTCGTCGAGGTCAGCCCGCACCCCGTGCTGACGCCCGGCATCGACGAGACGCTGGACGGGGTGAGCGTCGTGGGCTCGCTGCGCCGTGGCGAGGGCGGCCTCGACCGCTTCCTGCTGTCCGTCGCCGAGGCGCAGGTCGCCGGGCTGCCGGTGCGGCTGACCGCCGCCTTCGACGATGTGCGGCCCGCCCCGGTGGACCTGCCCACGTACGCGTTCCAGCGGCAGCGCTACTGGCTGTCCGCCCCGGAGCACACCGGCACCGATGCGGCGGACGGCGCCTTCTGGGCGGCCGTGGACCCGGGTGACCCCAAGGCGCTGGCCGACCTGCTCGGCGTCCCGGCCGAACCGCTCGCCGAGGTGCTGCCCGCACTGGCCGCCTGGCGGGCCGCGCAGGACGCGGCCACCGCCGCCGACGGCCGGCGCTACACGATCGGCTGGCGACCGGTCGAGGCGACCGAGGCGGTGCTCGGCGGCACCTGGCTGGTGGTCGGCCCGGACGGGCAGGCCCTGACCGAGGACTGCGCCGCAGCGCTCACCCGCGCCGGTGCCGAGGTCCGCGTGCTCGGCCCGGACGCCGTACCGGCGGAGGCGGGCACGGCGTCCGGGGTCGTCTCCCTGCTCGGCCTGGCCGAGGGCCCGCACCCCGAGCACCCCGCCGTACCCGCCGGACTGGCCGCCACCCTGGACCTGGTGCGCGCCCTGGCCGGCATCGGCACCCCGCTGTGGCTGGTCACCACCGGGGCGGTCGCCGCCACCCCGGCCGACCGGGTGCCGCACCCCGAACAGGCCATGCTGTGGGGCCTGGGCCGCACCCTCGCGCTGGAACACCCGAAACTCCTCGGCGGCATCGTCGACCTGCCCGAGGACCCGGGCCGCGCGCTCGACCGGCTGGCCGCACTGCTGGCCGGCACCGAGGACCAGGCCGCCGTACGCGACACCGGGGTACTCGTGCCGCGCCTCGCGCGCGCCCCGCTGAGCGGGCGCACCCCGGCCCGGCCGTGGCAGCCCACCGGCACCGTGCTGGTCACCGACGGCCTCGGCCCGATGGGCCTGCCGGTGGCCCGCTGGCTGGCCGGCAACGGCGCGCAGGCGCTGCTGCTGACCACCGACGACCCGACCGCCACCGCACCGGACGACCTCGGCGTCCCGGTCACCGTCAGCACCTGCGACCCGGCCGACGAGACCGCGCTCGCCGAACTCCTCGCCGCCGTCCCGGCGAGGACGCCGCTGACCGCGGTCGTACACACCGCGGGCACACTGCGCTCCGGTCCGCTGGCCGGCACCGACCTCGCCGAGGTCGCCGCCACCCTCGACACCAAGGTGCGCGGCGCGGCCAACCTGGACCGGCTCACCGGCGGGCTCGACGCGTTCGTGGTGTTCTCCTCCGTCGCGGCCACCTGGGGCGGCAGCGAACAGGGCGCGTTCGCTTCGGCCAACGCCTACCTCGACGCGCTCGCGCAGCAGCGGCACGCCCGCGGGCTGCCCGCCACCGCCATCGCCTGGGGCCCGTGGGAGGGCGCCGGGCTCGGCGCGGCGGACGCCGGCACCGAGGCCCGGCGCCGCGAACAGCTGCGCCGCCGCGGCGTGCTGGCCCTGCCCCCGCAGGAGGCGCTCGCGGCGCTGGCCGACGCGGTGCGGCACGCCGACACCACCGTGACCGTGGCCGACGTGGACTGGGCCGGCTTCGCGCCCGCGTTCACCGCCGCCCGGCCCAGTCCGCTGCTGGGCGAACTGCCCGAGGTACGCGACGGTCTCGCCACCGTCACCGGTCAACCGGCGGCGGCCGTACCGGAGTTGGCCGCCCGCCTCGGCTCGCTGCCCGAGGCCGACCAGCAGCGTGAACTCGTCGAGCTGGTGCGCCGGGAGGTCGCCGTCGTGCTGGGCCACGACGACCCGGACGCGCTGCCCACCGGGCGGCCGTTCACCGACCTCGGATTCGACTCGCTGTCCGCGGTCAACCTGCGCAACCGGCTCGGCGCGGCCACCGGTGTACGGCTCTCGGCCGGCGCGGTGTTCGACCATCCCACCCCCGCCGGACTCGCCGATCACCTGCGCAAGCAGCTGGTGGTATCGACGGCGGCCGCCGTCGGCTCGCTGGACGAGGAACTCGACCGGCTGGCCGGGGTCTTGGCGGAGGTGTCCGGCGAGGACGACCGGCGGCGGGCGCTCGCCCGGCTGCGGGGACTGGTCAGCCGGCTCGGCCCGCGCCCGGACGGTGACCGCGCGTCGGTCACCGAGCAGCTCGGGGCCGCCAGCGACGAAGAGATCTTCCGGTTCATCGACTCGGAGTTGAGCTGATCATGAGTGACGTCGACCGTCTCCGCGACTACCTGCGCAAGGTCACCGTCGACCTGCACGAGACCCGGCAGCGGTTGCGCGCGTACGAGCAGCGCGACGCCGAGCCGGTGGCCGTCGTCGGCATGGCCTGCCGCTTCCCCGGCGGCATCGCCTCGCCCGAGGACCTGTGGGAGGTGGTGGCCGCCGGGCGCGACGTGATGTCCGCCTTCCCCACCAACCGGGGCTGGCCCCTGGACCGCATCCACGACCCCGATCCCGACCGGCCCGGCACCACCTACGTCAAGGAGGGCGGGTTCCTGCACGACGTGGCCGACTTCGACGCCCCGTTCTTCGGCATCTCGCCGCGCGAGGCGCTGGCCATGGACCCCCAGCAGCGGCTGCTGCTGGAGACCTCCTGGGAGGCGCTGGAGCACGCCGGCATCGACCCGCTGTCGCTGCGCGGCAGCCGGACCGGCGTGTTCGTCGGCAGCGGCGCGCAGGACTACGGGATGCTCGCCGCGCAGGCCGCCGAGGACCTGGAGGGCTACCTGCTGACCGGCAACGCGATCAGCGTGCTGTCCGGGCGGCTGTCCTACACCCTGGGCCTGGAGGGCCCCGCGCTGTCCGTGGACACCGCCTGCTCGGCCTCGCTGGTCGCCCTGCACCTGGCCCGCCAGTCGCTGGCGCGCGGCGAGTGCTCGCTGGCGCTGGCCGGAGGGGCGTCCGTGCTGTCCACCCCGGCCGGCTTCGTGGAGCTGTCCCGGCAGCGCGGACTCGCCCCCGACGGCCGCGCCAAGGCGTTCGCCGAGGCCGCCGACGGCACCGCCTGGTCCGAGGGCGCCGGGGTGCTGGTCGTGGAGCGGCTGTCCGACGCGCGCCGCAACGGCCACCGCGTGCTGGCCGTGGTGCGCGGCTCCGCCGTCAACCAGGACGGCGCGTCCAACGGGCTCACCGCGCCCAACGGGCCCGCGCAGGAACGGGTCATCCGCGCCGCGCTGGCCGACGCGGGCCTCGCCGCCGCCGATGTCGACGCGGTCGAGGCACACGGCACCGGCACGGCGCTGGGCGACCCGATCGAGGCCAACGCACTGCTGGCCACGTACGGCCGCAACCGGCCGCCCGGCCGTCCGCTGTGGCTCGGTTCACTGAAGTCCAACCTGGGCCACGCCGGCGCGGCCGCCGGGGTCGCCGGCGTGATCAAGACGGTGATGGCGCTGCGCGGCGACCATCTGCCGCGCACCCTGCACGTGGACGCGCCCACCTCCGAGGCGGACTTCTCCTCCGGCACGGTGGCGCTCCTGACAGAGCCGCAACCGTGGCCGCAGACCGGCCGCCCGCGCCGCGCCGGGGTGTCGGCGTTCGGCATCAGCGGCACCAACGCCCACGTACTGCTGGAGCAGGCCGACGAGTTCGCCCCGTCCGAGCCGGACCAGGACGCCGACGCCGACGCCCGGTCCCCCTCACCCGGTGCGACGGCCGCAGCGGGTACGGCCGCCCCGGCCGGTGCGGCCGCCACGGCTGCCTCGGCGGGTGCGAGGGGCGCGGCGGCCGCGGGTGCCGCGACCGGCCCGGTGCCCCTGGCGCTGTCCGGTCGTACCCGTGAAGCGCTCCACGCCCAGGCCGAGCGGCTGCTGCCCCTGGTACGGCGTGGTACCCCGCTGCCCGACCTCGCCGCGGCCCTGCTGCGCTCCCGCTCGGCCTTCGAACACCGCGCCGTGGTCGTCGCCGGCGACACGGACACCGCCGTCGAGGGTCTGCGCGCCCTGGCCGAGGGCCGGCCGCACGACGCCGTTTCCAGCGCCACCGCCGCGCCGACCGACCGGGTGGTGTTCGTGTTCCCGGGCCAGGGCTCGCAGTGGGCGGGCATGGCCGCCGAACTACTGGACTCCGCCCCGGTGTTCGCCACGCACCTGGCCGCGTGCGACACCGCGGCCCGCGCCTTCGTGGACTGGTCCATCACCGACGTGCTGCGCGGTGCGCCCGGCGCGCCCGACATGGAGCGCATCGAGATCCTGCAACCGGTGCTGTTCGCCGTGATGGTGTCGCTCGCCGAACTGTGGCGCTCCTACGGCCTCACCCCGGCCGCGGTGGTCGGCAGCAGCCAGGGCGAGATCGCCGCCGCCTGCGCCGCGGGCGCGTTGTCCCTGCACGACGCGCTGAAGATCGTGGTGCTGCGCAGCCAGTTGTTCGCCGACGAACTGCGCGGCAACGGCGCGGTGGTGTCGGTGGCCGCCTCCGAGCAGCAGGTGCGCGCCCGGCTGGCCGCCCAGGGCGACGCGCTGCACATCGGCGGCGTCAACGGCCCGGGCGCGGTCACCGTGGTGGGCGCCCTGGACGGACTGGAGCGGTTCGTCGCCGAGGCGACCGCCGACGGGGTGCGCGCCCGTCTGGTCGGCTCCACCGTCGCCTCGCACTGCGACCAGGTCGACCCGCTGCGCGAGCGCATCCTGGACATGTTCGCCGACGTACGGCCCACCGCCACCGAGGTGCCGTTCTGTTCCACCGTCACCGGCGCCTTCACCGACACCGCCACCCTGGGCGCGCGGTACTGGTTCGACAACGCCCGCCGCCCGGTGGCCTTCGACCCGGCCGTGCGCACCCTGCTGGCCGCCGGGTTCCGGTTCTTCGTCGAGGTCAGCCCGCACCCGGTGCTGGTCACCGCGGTGCAGGAGATCGCCGAGGACGCCGGGACCGACGCCGCCGTGGTCGGTTCGCTGCGCCGCGACCAGGGCGGCCCGGACCGGTTCCTGCGCTCGGTGGCCGACGCGCACACCCGCGGCGCCCCGGTCGGCCTCGGCGCCGCCCTGGCCGGCCGGGACACCGCCTGGGTGGACCTGCCCACCTACCCCTTCCAGCGGCAGCGCTACTGGCCCGAGCCCGACCCCACCGCCCGGCCCGCGACGGCGGATCCGGTGGAGTCCGCCTTCTGGGACGCCGTGGAGAACGCCGACCTGGCCGGCCTCACCGGCACCCTGGAGCTGGACGCCGAACCCCTGGCCGCCGTGCTGCCCGCGCTGTCGGCCTGGCGGCGGCGCCGTCGCGAGCAGTCCGTCGTGGACTCCTGGCGCTACGCCCTGGACTGGCGCGCGGTGTCCGACCCGGCGAGCGCCCGTCTGTCCGGCGACTGGCTGGTCGCCGTGCCACCCGGGTACACCGGCCCGGAACCCGAGGCGCTGGCCCGGCACGGCGCCCGGGTGGTCCGGGTCGAGGTCACCGCCGACCCGCCGGACCCGGAGACCCTCGGGACCGCGCTGGCCGGAGTGCGACCCACCGGTGTGCTCGCCCTGCTGGGCCGGCCGGCCGCCGTCCTCCTCGTCCGCGCCCTGGTCGAACTGGGCGTGGCGGCCCCGCTCTGGTTCACCACCACGGAAACGGTGGCACTGGACGCCGATCCGGCCGGTGACCCGGACCAGGCGGCGCTGTGGGGGCTGGCCCCGACCGTGTCCCTGGAACACCCCGCCCTCACCGGCGGCATCGTCGACCTGCCCGCCCGGCCCGACGAACGGGCGCTGACCCGCTGGTGCGCGGCACTGTCCGGGCGTACCGGCGAGGAACAGCTCGCCGTCCGCCCCGCCGGGCTGTTCGCCCGCCGCCTGGTGCGCAGCCCCCTGACCGCGCCCGCCGGCGCCGCCTGGCGGCCCACCGGCACCACCCTGGTCACCGGCGCGGACACCGCCGTGGGCGCGGCCGTGGCCCGCTTCCTGGCCGCCGCCGGTGCCCCCGCGCTGCTGCTGACCGTCGACCCGGGTGGCACCGTGGCCGAGGACACCACCGCCGGGCTGCGCGAGCCGGGCACCGAGGTGCGCACCGCCGCCTGCGACCTGACGAACCGTGAGGACGTGGCCGCGCTGCTCGCCGGGCAGCCGCTCACCGCCGTGGTGCACACCGCCGTACCGCTGACCGAGGCACCACTGACCAGCCTCGACGCCGCCGAGCCGAACCCCGGTGTCACCGCCGCGTGGCATCTGCACGAACTGACCCGGGACACCCCGCTCACCGCGTTCGTGCTGTTCTCCTCCGTGTCCGGCACCTTCGGCGGCGTCGGCCAGGCCGGCTACGCCGCGGCCACCGCCGCGCTGGACGCGCTGGCCGAACACCGGGCCGCGGCCGGGCTGCCCGCCCTGTCGGTCGCCTGGGCGCCCTGGGCCGACCCGGCCGACACCACCGGCGTGGCGGCCACCCGCCGGGAACGGCTGGCGAGCCGTGGCATCGCGGTGCTGGACGAGCAGCGCGCCCTCGCCGCGCTGGGCGACGCGCTCACCGCCGGGGACACCCGCCTGCTGCTGGCCGACGTGGACTGGCCGCGGTTCCGCGCCGCGTACACCTTCACCGGCCCGCGCCCGCTGATCGCCGAGTTCACCCCCGACCGCGGCCGCCGCGAGGCCGGCGGCCCGGCCGGCCCGGACGCCGGCGAACTGGCCGCGCTGCCCGCCGCCGAACGGTTCGGCGCGCTGCTGGCCGCGGTCACCGGGCAGGCCGCGGCCGTCCTCGGTTTCCCGGACGGCTCCGCGATCGAGCCGGCCCGCCGGTTCCTGGAACACGGTTTCGACTCGCTGACCACCCTCGAACTGCGCAACCGGCTCTCCGCGGCCACCGGAGTACGGCTGACCGCGGCCACCCTGTTCGAGCACGACACCCCCGAGGCGCTGGCCCGGCACCTCGAGGCCGAACTCGGTCCCGGCCCCGCCGCCACCGGCGCGGCCGGACCCGGTTCCCTGGCCGGCCTGTGCCAACAGGCGGTCGAAGCGGGGAAGACCGCGGAGTTCGTCGAACTGCTCGGTGTCGCCGCCAAGTTGCGCACCACCTTCGGCTCCGCCGAGGAGGCGGGTGCGCTGCCCGAACCGGTGGAACTGACCGCGCACGACGAGGGCCCGGTACTGGTCTGCCTGCCCACCGTGCTGGCCACCTCCGGCCCGCACCAGTACGCCCGGTTCGCCGCCGCACTGCGTGACCGGCGCGCGGTCTCGGCCCTCGCCCTGCCCGGCTACCTCGACGGCGAGCCGCTGCCCGCCGACCGGTCCGCCGCGATCGAGGCCGTCACCCGCCAGGTGCGGGCGGCGGCGGGGGAGCGGCCGGTGGTGCTGGTCGGCTACTCCTCGGGCGGTCTGCTGGCCGACGGCGTCGCCGCCCGGCTGGCCGCGCAGGGCCGCCCGGCCGCCGGACTGGTGCTCATCGACACCTTCGTCTTCGGCCCCGAACTGGCCACCTCCGGCACCGCGTTGTTCGAGCAGATGCTCGCGCGGCTCGTCGGCGGCGGCGCGGTCACCGACGCCCGGCTCACCGCGATGGGCGGCTATCTGCGGCTGCTCACCGACTGGGAACCCCTCGACTCCGCGACGCCGGTGCTGGTGGCCCGTACCACCGAGCCACTCGCCGGGTTCGGCCGCCCGCCGGCCGGCTGGGCGTACCCGCACGACGAGGTGGAGGTGGCCGGCGACCACTTCACCGTCCTCGAAGAGCACGCCGGGCGTACGGCCCAGGCGGTGCACGAGTGGTTGGAGAAGCGATGACGCAACGACGTACCACCGTCCTGGTCGTCGGCGCGGGCCCGTGCGGCCTGGCCATGGCCGCGCAGCTGAGCCGGCTCGGCGTCCAGGTCGCCGTGGTGGACGCGGCGGACCAGCCTCACACCGGCTCCCGGGCGATCCTGCTGTGGCCGCCGGTGCGGGAGGTGCTCGGCGAACTCGGCCTGGCCGAGCGCGCCGCCCGGGACAGCGTCCGTCCCGCGGCCCTCCACTACCACCTGGGCTCCGGCCGCAGCGTGCGGGTGCCGCTGGCCGACGTCAACGCCCCGCTGGTGCTGCCCCAGGAGCGCACCGGGCGGCTGCTGGCCGAGGCGCTGGCCGACCGCGGCGTCGAAGTCGAGTGGGGGACCCGGGTCACCGGGGTCGTCCAGGGCGAACACACGGTGACCGTCACCGCGAGCCGTGCGGACGGCGGTACCACCGAGATCACGGCCGACTGGGTGGTGGGCGCGGACGGCCTGCACAGCCGGGTGCGCGCCCAGCTGGGCATCGACTTCTCCGGGGCCCGGTTCCCGGCCACCTTCCTGCTCGCCGAGGGACGCATCGCCGGGGGGCACGGCACCGGCGGGATCAGCACCGACGAGATCCACTACTTCCTCGCCGGCACCGGCGTGGCGCTGATCGCCCCGCTGCCCGGCGGCGAGTTCCGCCTCTCCGGCGCGGTCCCGGAGGGCACCGAGGCCACCGCCGAGCACGCCCAGGCCCTGCTGGACGAGCGCGGCCCCGGCGGGCTCCGGTTCACCGAGGTGCGCACCGTGACGCTGTTCTCCAGCGACGAACGGGTGGCCGGCGCGCTGCGCTCCGGCCGCTGCTTCCTCGTCGGCGACGCCGCGCACGTGCACAGCCCGATCGGCGGCCAGGGACTCAACCTGGGGATCCCGGACACCCGCAACCTGGCCTGGAAGCTCGCCGGCGTGGTGCGGGGCCGGCTGCACGAGTCGGTCCTGGACACCTACGACCCGGAGCGGCGCGCCGCGATCGCACAGACCCTCGAGGCCACCGGCCGGATGGCCCGGCAGGCCGTGGTCGGCCCGGTGGGCCGCCGGGTCCGCGACCTCACCTGGCGGTTGCTGGACGCCTCCGGCGTGCTCGCCCGCGGCTACGCGCCGATGCTGGCCGGCTGGCGCAGCCGCTACCCGGACGTCCTGTTCGGCGCCCCGGCCGACGGCACCCCTCGCTCCCGGCCGCGCCCCGGAACCCGGGACCCCCGGTGGACCCCGAGGCCGTCCGACGAGCCGGCCGGCCGGTTCCAGCTGATCACCTACGGCGGCCCGGGCACCCAACTGTCACTCGCGGCCGCCGACTTGGCCGAACGGCTGCCCGAACTGGTCGCGCACTTCCCGCTGGACGGCCGCAGACAGCGGTTCGTGCTGCTGCGCCCGGACGGCTACGTGGCCGCCTCCGGTGCCGCCGACCGGTTCCCCGGCGTCGCCGCGAGGCTCACCGCGCTGGCCCCGACCACGTCTGGCCACGACCGCTCGGTGACGGCCGGGCACCAACGATGAGAGGACACGACATGCCGAACCCCGACGCCGAAGTGGCCACCGGCTGTCCCGTGCACGCCGACGCCGCGCCGGGCCCCCGCCCGTGGACGCCCGGGCTGCCCGAGCCCCGCCCGGTGGAGCAACTGCTGCTGCCCGACGGCAACCCGGTCTGGATGGTCACCCGGTACGAGGACGCGCTCGCCGCGCTGAACAACCGCAAGCTGAGCAAGAACCTCGACAACGCGCTGCCCGAACTGTGGCCCTCACTGGGCTACGACGGGCGCAAGTCCATCCTCAACCAGCACATGAACCTCGCCGACCCGCCCGAGCACACCCGGCTGCGCAGGCTGGTGTCCAAGGCGTTCACCCCGCGCCGGGTGGCCGACCTCGGCGAGCGGATCCAGCAGATCACCGACGAACTGCTCGACGCGGTCGCCGAGGCGGGCACCGCCGACCTGAAGGACTCGTTCATCTCGCCGCTGATCTCGACGGTGCTCTACGAGATGCTCGGCGTGCCGCTGGCCGACCGCGACGAGTTCGAGCGCAACACGTACATTTTCGTCGGCCTGGGCAACTCCTCCAGCCCACAGGAGGTCGTCGCCTCGGTCGGCTGGTTCGAGGAGTACCTGACCAACCTCACCGCGCGGCGCCGCGCCGACCCCGGCCCGGACCTCATCTCCGGTCTGGTGCAGGCCAACGAGGACGGCGACGCCCTCGCCGACCTGGAGATCCGCTCCACGGTCATGCTGCTACTCCTCGCCGGCGCGGAGACCACCATCAACCTGCTCTCCAACGGCATCCTGGCGTTGCTGCGCAACCCCGGGCAGCTGGCCGAGGTCAAGCGCGACCCCGAGGCGCTCGGCCCGGCCATCGAGGAACTGCTGCGGCTCACCAGCCCGGTGTTCACCGTGGTGTACCGCTTCGCCACCGAGGACATGGTGCTGGGCGGCGCGCGGATCCGGGCGGGCGAGCACGTGATGATCTCGCTCGCCGCGGCCAACCACGACGCCGGCCAGTTCGGCGACCCCGAGGCCCTGGACATCCACCGCGACGCCTCCAAGCACCTGGCGCTGGGCCACGGCACGCACTTCTGCATCGGCGCCCCGCTGGCCAGGCTCAAGGCCCGTATCGCGCTGCGCACCCTGTTCGACCGGTTCGACGACCTCCGACTGGCGGTCCCCGCCGAGAAGTTGACCTGGACGCCCAGTCTGGTGGCCAACAGCCTGGACCACCTGCCGGTGACCTTCACCGCGACCACGCCGGTCACGGCGGGCTGACACCCCGCACCCCCGCCCCCCTGCACCGAGACGAGACTCTTCCGCGCGGCGACCGCCGTCCCGCGCGGGGTTGGGAACGGACGCCATGACCGAAGCACCCCTGCTCGACCCGGGCTTCATCGCCCAGCTGCTGCCCTTCGACCCGTTCGACCCGGCCTTCCTGGCCGACCCGTACCCGATCTACGCGCAGGTCCGCGAGAAGGGCCCGGTGACCCGTACCCCGCTGGGGCTGTGGGCGGTGACCGGGCACGAGGCCTGCTCGGCCGTGCTGCGCGACCAGCGCTTCGGCTGGGGCGACGGCGCCACCGTCGCCGACCACTTCCGCACCGACGCCGACGGCTCGGTGGTCCGGCCGTTCATCTTCGCCGACCCGCCCGAGCACACCCGGATCCGTGCCCTGGTCGGCAAGGCGTTCGCCGCGCGCCAGGTGGACCGGATGCGCGCCGTCGCGGAGCAGGTCGTGCGCGAGCTGATCGAGACCGCCCGCGCCGAGGCAGGCGACGGCCCCGTGGACCTGATGCGGGCGGTGGCGCACCCGCTGCCCGGCCGGATGCAGAACGCGCTGCTGGACGTCCCGGCCGAACACGCCGCCCGGTTCGACGAGTTGTCCGCCGACATCGCCCGCGGCCTGGACCCGAGCTTCCTGCTCACTCCCGAGGAGGTCGCCAAGCGGGACCACGCCCGCGCCGAGCTGTACCGGTACATCGGCGAACTGGCCGAGCGGCGCCGGGCCGAGCCGGGCACCGACCTGATCAGCGAGCTGGTCGCCGCCGAGGAGGGCGGCCGGACGCTGACCCCGCAGGAGCTGGAGGTCACCTGCACGCTGCTGCTCTCGGCCGGGTACGCCACCACGGTCAACCTGATCGGCAACGGCATGTTCGCGTTGCTCAACCACCCCGCCCAGCGCGACTGGCTGCGCGCCCACCCGGACCAGGTGCCCGCCGCGGTGGAGGAGATGCTGCGCTTCGACGCGCCGGTGCAGATGATCTCCCGGGTCGCCCTGGCCGAGGCCGAGATCGCCGGGCACACCGTCCAGCCGGGCGAGCAGGTCATGCTGATGATCGGCGCGGCCAGCCACGACCCGGCGGTCTACGACGACCCCGACGAGCTCAGGCTGGACCGGCCGGCCGGCCGCAACCTGGGCTTCGGCCTGGGCATCCACTTCTGTGTCGGCGCGCCGCTGGCCCGGCTCACCGCACAGGCCGCGGTGTCCGCCCTGGCCGCGCTGGACCTGGAGCCGGTGACCTCGGCCCCGGCCCGGGTGCCCAACATCATCATGCGCGGCCTGGCCGAACTGCCCGTCCGTATCACTGGCTGAGGCACACCGTGACCCCATGGCCTCGGCCATGGGGTTCTTCCCGCCCCGCAGCCGGCTTCCGCGCCACGCACCGTTGTCAGCGGCGGCCGCTACGGTCTGCCCCGTGAACGCAGACCGACCCGCCGGCGGATCCGGCGCACCGGCGCGCCGCCGGCGCGCCGCGCTGGACCACGTCCTCCGACTGGTCGCCGACGCCCCGTGGAGCGGCACCCTGGTCCTGCGCGGCAGCATGGTCATGCCGGCCTGGGTGGGGACCGCCGCGCGCGAACCCGCCGACCTCGACTGGGTCGTGCTGGAGGACACCGTCACCGTCGACCCCCGGGACCCGTATCCGTACGTCGACCGGATCGACCTCGTACAGCAGTGGCCGGAGGCCGCGGACGGCGCGGCACGGTACGAGATGTGGACGTACGAGGAGTTCGACACGGGCGGCCGGCGCCCGCTGCTCGCGCCCGAGGGGCTGCACTGGCTGCCCGAGGAGGACGCGGCGCAGGAGAGCGCGCCCCCGTACCTCGACCTGCTCGACCGCCTGGCCCGGCACCCGCAGGCCGCCCCCGGGCTGTTCCTCGACGCGGAGAAGGCACGCGTCGACGGCACCTGGAGCTACGCCGAGTACGACACGCCGGGGGTACGTCTGCTCATCCCCTGGCACGCGGAGGGCGCGCCGTCCGGCGAGGTGGGCCTGGACTTCGCCCGCGACGAGCGGCTGCCCGAACCCCCGGTGTGGACCCTGGTACCGCGCGGCGACGGCGGACCGCCCACACCGGTGCGCACCGCGAGCCGGGAGCTCTCCCTGGCCTGGAAACTGCTGTGGCTGCACACCGACAGCCGGGACGCCGGCCGCGCCCGGGGCAAGGACCTGTACGACGCGGTCCTCCTCGCCGAGGCCGAGGGCACCCGGCTCCCGGCGCGCCTGCTGCGGAAGGTCTTCGACCGGGCGGCTGCCGCCGGACACCCGCATGCCGCCCTCGATCCGGCCGCGGTGCTCCGCTGGGACGTGGACTGGGCCGCGTTCCAGGAACAGTACCCGGCCGTCCGGGGAAGGGCGCAGGACTGGCTGTGCCGGCTAGCCGGGGCGCTGGCAGCGCTCGCCGAAGGGCACCCCGCCTGACGGCGTGGCGGAAAATGACGTGCCCCGGCCGCCTCCCTCTCGTACCGTCGTCCCGTACCGAGCGCCGCCACGACCGTACGGCGGCGCCCGTCGTCCGACACAGAGGGGAGCCCGGCCGTGCGCGCACGCACCGCTGTCGTCGCTCCCCGCTCCCGGTACGAGGTGATCCTCGTGTCCCGGTGGTGCCGGTGCCCGCTGCGCGGCCGGCACCGGACGCCCGTGACATCCCGCTGACCTGGGACGCACGGGAAATCGCGCTGCCCATTTCCCCGATACAGGCCTCGACGTCAGGCCTGTTCCCCAGAAAGGCCCCGGGCCGTGCGCACCGACCTCACCACCCTCGCCGCCGTCCGCAACCTCGGCATCCTCGCCCACGTCGACGCGGGCAAGACCACCGTCACCGAGCGGATCCTGTACGCGACGGGCACCACCCACAAGCGGGGCGAAGTCCACGACGGCACCACCGTCACCGACTTCGACCCACAGGAACGCGACCGCGGCATCACCATCTTCGCCGCCGCCGTCAGCTGCGCCTGGGACGGTCACCGCATCAACCTCATCGACACCCCCGGCCATGTCGACTTCGCCG
Source organism: Streptomyces sp. NPDC048191 (assembly GCF_040652655.1). NCBI lineage: Bacteria > Bacillati > Actinomycetota > Actinomycetes > Kitasatosporales > Streptomycetaceae > Streptomyces > Streptomyces sp. NPDC048191. Next base: position 95,638 of record NZ_JBEZMO010000025.1, on the reverse strand, counting down.
ACGAGGTCGAGCGCTCGCTGCGCGTCCTCGACGGGGCGGTCGCCGTGTTCGACGCCGTCGCCGGGGTCGAGCCGCAGAGCGAGTCGGTGTGGCGGCAGGCGGACCGGCACGGGGTGCCCAGGATCGCCTTCGTCAACAAGATGGACCGCGCGGGCGCCGACCTCGACCGGGCCGTCGACTCGATCCGCGACCGGCTCCATCCGGCCCCGCTCGTCGTCCAGATGCCGATCGGCGCCGAGGACGGCTTCACCGGCGTGCTGGACCTGGTCCGGATGCACGCCCTGACCTGGGCCGACGGCGAGGACACCGCGGTTCGGGGGCCGGTGCCCGAGGAGTTGGTGGCCGAGGCGGTACGACGGCGCCGGGCGCTGGAGGAGACGGTGGCGGAGCTGCACCCGGCCGCCCTGGAGGAGTTCTGCGACCGGGAGTCCCTGTCCGCCGACACCCTCGCCGCGAGCCTGCGCGACCTCACCCGCACCGGGGACGGCGTGGTCGTCCTGTGCGGCTCCGCCTACCGCAACCGCGGTCTCGAACCGCTGCTGGACGCGGTCGTGGCCTATCTGCCCTCGCCACTGGACGTCCCCGCCGTGCGCGGCGTCCACGAGGGCACCGGGCAGGAGCGGGCCGCCGACCCCGAAGTGCCGTTCGCGGGGCTCGTGTTCAAGGTGAGCGCGAGCGCCACCGGGCGGCTGGCCTTCGTGCGCGTGTACGCGGGCACCGTCGAGAAGGGAGACACCGTGTGGGACCCGGGAACCGGGCGCGCCGAACGCGTGGCGCGCATCCTGCGGGTCATGGCGGACCGGCACGTCCGGCTCGACCGGGCGGTCGCCGGTGACATCGTCGCACTCGCCGGCGTGAAGTCGGCACGGCCCGGCTCCACCCTGTGCGACCCCGGCGCGCCGCTTCTGCTGGAGCCGCCCGTGGCCGCCGAGCCCGTGGTGTCCGTGGCGGTCGAGGCCCGGCGCGCCACGGACACCGGCCGGCTGGCGACGGCGCTGGCCCGGCTGGCCGAGGAGGACCCCTCGCTGGTGGTGCGCACGGACGCCGAGACCGGGCAGACCGTGCTGTCCGGGATGGGCGAACTGCACCTGGAGGTCGCGGTGGAGAAGATCCGCCGGGGGGGCGGACCGGAGGTCGCCGTGGGCCGGCCACGGGTCGCCCACCGTGAGACGGTCGTCGACGGCGTGACCGGGTTCGTCCACCGGCACGTCAAACAGGACGGCGGGGCCGGGCGGTTCGCCCATGTCGTGCTCGACGTGGAACCGCTCGGACCCGAAACCGGCGCCACCGGCTTCGAGTTCCGCTCCGCCGTGGTCGGCGGGCGGGTGCCGCAGGAGTACGTGCGCGCGGTGGAGGCCGGGTGCCGGGACGCGCTCGCCGAGGGCCCGCTGGACGGGCACCCGGTGACCGGCCTGCGGGTCACGCTCACCGACGGCTCCACCCACGTGAAGGACTCCTCCGACACGGCCTTCCGCACCGCCGGCCGGCTCGGGCTCCGCGCGGCCCTGCGCGCCTGCACGCTCGCCGTGCTGGAGCCGGTCGCCGAGGTCACGGTCACCGTGCCGGAGGACGCCGTCGGGTCGGTCCTCGGCGACCTGGCCGCCCGCCGCGGCCGCGTCACCGGCTCCGAGACCCGGGCCGGCGCGGCCGCGCTGACCGCGACCGTGCCGCTGGCCGAGCTGTTCGGCTACGCGACCCGGTTGCGCGGCCGCACCCAGGGCCGAGGCACCTTCACGACCCGCCCCGCCGGCTACGCCCCGGCGCCGCGACCGGTGACGGTCCGGTAGCGAGCGGATCCCGCACCGCCCGGCCGACGCGCCGGGCGGTGCGGGCCCGCAGCCCACGCCGCGGCAGGATCCGGTGCCCCGGCGTTCGCGCCGAGTCCGCCAGGAACGGACGGTGTACGGGCGGGACATGAAGACACCGGACGGCGTGACGGCTGCAGCCGAGCCGCGCACCCCAGTGCAGCCCGGCCGTATCCACCGGCCGTGCGGGCCGTATTCGCCTGCGGTGAGGGTGTGTCCGTGGGGGGTGGTACCGCTTGCGGGCCGGGTGTGTCCGTGGGGCCGTATCACCTGTGGGCCCGGGTGTGTACGCGGGGCCGTATCACCTGTGGGCCCGGGTGTGTACGCGGGGCCGTATCACCTGCGGGGCGGGGTGTGTTGGCGATGGGGCTGGATCCGCCTGTGGCGCGGCCCCGTCTGCCGGCCGTGGGGCCGGCTCCGCCCGCCGTGCGGTCGGCTTCGCCCGCCGTGCGGTCGGCTCTGCCCGCCGTGCGGTCGGCTCTGCCCGTCGTGGGGACCGTGGCTGCCGGACACGGCTGTATTCGCTGGCCATGGGGCGGTATTCGCTCGCCAAGCCGCCCTGTCCACCCGCCAAGGGTCGTACTTGCTCACAACGCGGCCGTACCCGCTCACCGCGCGGGCATTATGACCCTCCCCACCGGACCTTCCGCGGCCACCCGAGCGGCAGGTCCTCACCCTCGGAGCAGCCTCCCCTCCACCGCCGCGTGCCAGGCCGGTGTCGGTGGCTCCTGCGGTGCCGGGCGCGGGCGGTGGCCGCCGGCGGCGAAGAACGCGGCGAGGGGAAGGATCGCCGCGCCCACGGTCACCGCGTCCGGGCCGAGCCGGCCCAGTTCGATGCGGACCCGGCCCGCGGGATGGCGCAGGGCCCGGGCCAGGGTGTGGGCGCGCACCTCGTCCCAGAAGGCGCCGCCCAGTTGGAGACCGGCCCAGCCGCCGACCAGGACCCGCTCCGGCTGGAAGAGGTTGATCAGGTCGGACAGGCCCGCACCGAGGTACTCGGCGGTCTCGGCGAGCACGGCCGCGGCCACCGCGTCCGGTGCCCGGCCGTCGCCGGGGCCGGCCGCGGCCAGCAACTCGCTCAGCGCCGCCTCCTCACCCGCCCCGGCCGACGGCCGCCCGCCCGCCTCCCGCCACCGCGCCACCAGTGCCTCCGCTCCGGCGTACGCCTCCAGGCAGCCGAGGGCACCGCACCGGCACCGACGCCCTGCGACCCGTACCGTCAGGTGCCCCCACTCCACCGCCCGGCCCTGCGCCGCTTCCTCGGTGACCACGCAGGCGCCGACTCCCGACCCGAACAGCACCACCACGGCGTTGCGCGCCCCGCGCCCCGCGCCGAACCACATCTCCGCCTGGCCGAGCGCCTTGGCGCCGTTGTCGATGAAGTACGGGACGTACGGGGGGAGCTGACCGGTCCGCCGCAGCAGCCACTCCAGCGGCACGGCGTCCCAGCCGATCGTCTGCCCGTGGACGACGGCGCCCGCCCGCCCGGCGTCCTCGATGATGCCGGGAACGCCGACACCGACGCCGAGCAGGTCGCCCGGGGAGCGGCCCGCTGTGCGCAGCACCGCGCCGACCCCGTCCGCCACATGGCCGACGACGGCATCGACGTCGTACCCGCGCGGACCCAACGGCCGCTCGACGCGGGCGAGTTCGGTGAACGCGAGGTCGAACAGCTCCACCCGCACCCGGGTCTCGCCGATGTCGACGCCGACGAGGTACCCGCTGTCCGGGCGCACCTGCAGCAGCCGGCGGGGCCGCCCCGCGTCCGAGCCGACGCTCCCCGCCTCCTCGACCAGGCCGTCGGCCAGCAGTTCGCCCACCACGTTGCTGACGGACCCAGAACTCAGCCCGGTCGCCGGGCCCAGCGCGTGCCGGCTCATCGGCCCATCGACATACAACCGTTGCAGAACGGCGCCCCGGCTCTCCCGTCGCAGGTCACGCACCGTACGGCCGCCCAGCGCTGCCACCTGGCCTCCCCATTCATCCCGAATTTGCCGCCCACCGGACCGTTTGCCGCTGCCGGATCCCTTGACGAGCGTTTCTCTTGAGGTTTAACTCACGTCCTAAATTAAGCCATGAGGGGCTTCGAGGAGCGAAGGGGTGCCGGCCCCCCGAGCCGCCTCGGGTCTCGACTCCCGGAAAGGGACACCAGGAGCCATGCGCAGCATCCGAGCCGCGGCCACAGGCGCCGTCACCCTGTCTCTCGTCCTCGCGGCCACGGCCTGCGGAGGCGGCTCGTCCAGCGGCGGGGGGTCCAACGACTCGCCGAAGACGCTGACGTACTGGGCCTCCAACCAGGGCGCCAGCATCGCCGTCGACAAGCAGGTCCTCCAGCCCGAACTCGACAAGTTCCAGAAGCAGACCGGGATCAAGGTGAAGCTGGAGGTCGTGCCCTGGTCCGACCTGCTCAACCGGATCCTCACCGCGACCACCTCCGGTCAGGGCCCGGACGTGCTGAACATCGGCAACACCTGGAGCGCCTCCCTGCAGGCGACCGGCGCGCTGCTGCCGTGGGACGCCAAGAACTTCGCCAAGATCGGCGGCAAGGAACGGTTCGTCGACTCCGCGCTCGGCTCGACCGGCACGCCGGGCAAGGACCCGGCCGCGGTCCCGCTGTACTCGATGGCGTACGCCCTCTACTACAACAAGAAGATCTTCGCCGACGCCGGGATATCCAAGCCCCCGGCCACCTGGGACGAGCTGGTCGCCGACGGCAAGAAGATCCAGGCCAAGGGCAAGTCCGCGCTCGGCGCCGAGGGCTCGAACCTGTCGGAGAACATCCACCACGTCTTCGTCTTCGCCAAGCAGCACGGCGCCGACTTCTTCACCGCCGACGGCAAGCCCGACTTCACCAGCCCCAAGGTGGTCGACGCGGTGAAGAGCTACGTCGACCTGATGGCCAAGGACAAGGTCATCCCCACCGGCGACGCCGAGTACGCGCAGAACCAGTCCGTCAGCGACTTCGCCAAGGGCAAGCAGGCGATGCTGCTGTGGCAGTCCGCCGCCGCCAACCTCAAGTCCCAGGGCATGAGCGACGACGCCTACGGCATCGCGCCCGTCCCGGTCGTCTCCGGCACTCCCGGCACCGGCACGCAGGTCGACTCGATGGTCGCCGGCATCAACCTCGCCGTCTTCAAGAACACCCACAACCTCGACGGCGCCACGAAGTTCGTGAAGTTCATGACCTCCGACGACGAGCAGAAGGTCCTCAACAAGGCCTACAGCTCCATCCCGCCGGTCAAGGCCGCGCAGCAGGACGCCGCGTTCAGCGCCCCCGCCACCGCGGTACTCAAGAACACCCTCGCCACCAGCGCGGCCGCCCTGCCGCAGGTCGCGTCCGAGTCGCAGTTCGAGACGGCGGTCGGTACGGCCGTCAAGAACCTGTTCGCCGACGCGGCCGCCGGGCGCGCCGTGACCGCCGACTCGGTCAAGGCCGCGCTGCAGAAGGCCCAGCAGCAGATGCCGGCGGCGTGAGCGCGAAGATGACCACCACCGCCTTCAAGGAGCCGGTGGCGCAGGAGTCGTCCGGTGCGGCAGCGCGCGAACCCCGCCGCCGCACCGGGCGGCTGCGCCGCGTCTCCCTGCCCTACCTGCTGCTCCTGCCCGCCCTGCTCCTCGAACTCCTCGTCCACCTGGTGCCGATGGTCATCGGCATCGTGATGAGCTTCAAGGAGCTCACCCAGTTCTACATCCGCGACTGGTCCACCGCCCCCTGGTCCGGCCTCGGCAACTACAAGGTGTCGGTGGACTTCAACGCGCCCGTCGGGGACGCACTGCTGCACTCCTTCTTCGTCACCGTCGGCTTCACCCTGCTGTCGGTCGCCCTGTGCTGGCTGATCGGCACCGCCGCCGCGATCTTCATGCAGGACACCTTCCGCGGCCGCGGCCTGCTCCGGGCACTGTTCCTGGTCCCGTACGCGCTGCCCGTCTACGCGGCCGTGATCACCTGGGTGTTCATGTTCCAGCACGACAACGGCCTGGTGAACCACGTCCTGCACGACCAGCTGCACTTCACCGACAAGCCGTCCTTCTGGCTGATCGGCGACAACAGCTTCTACGCGCTGCTCACCGTGTCGGTGTGGAAGGGCTGGCCGTTCGCCTTCCTCATCGTGATGGCCGGACTCCAGAACATCCCGCGGGAACTGTACGAGGCCGCCGCGCTCGACGGAGCCGGGATGTGGCAGCAGATCCGGCGCATCACCCTGCCCTCGCTGCGCCCGGTCAACCAGGTCCTGGTCCTGGTGCTGTTCCTGTGGACGTTCAACGACTTCAACACGCCGTACGTGCTGTTCGGCAGGTCCGCCCCCGAGGCCGCCGACCTCATCTCGGTCCACATCTATCAGGCGTCCTTCGTCACCTGGAACTTCGGAACCGGTTCCGCCATGTCGGTCCTGCTGCTGCTCTTCCTGCTCGTCGTCACGAGCGTGTACCTCCTGTTCACCTCGCGCGGACGGAGGGCCGCCGATGTCTAGCCCGCCCCTCACCCCGCCGGCCCGCAACTCGCCGATGGCACCCCCGCGTTCGTTCCTGTGGTCGAGGCGTGTCTTCCTCACCCTGCTCACCGGCTTCGTGCTGATCCCGGTGTACGTCATGGTCTCCAGCTCGCTGAAACCGCTTGCGGACGTCACCGGCAAGTTCCGCTGGCTGCCCAGCGGCCTCACCGTCCGCCCGTACATCGACATCTGGTCCACCGTCCCGCTCGCGAAGTACTTCATGAACTCGCTGATCGTGGCGGGCGCGGCGACGGTCTGCTCGGTGGTCATCGCGGTGTTCGCCGCCTACGCCGTAAGCCGTTACGAGTTCCGCGGCAAACGGGTCTTCACGGTGACCGTGCTGTCGACACAGATGCTCCCGGGCATCCTCTTCCTCCTCCCGCTGTTCCTGATCTACGTCAACATCGGCAACGCCACCGGCATCGCCCTGTTCGGCTCCCGCGGCGGCCTGATCCTCACCTACCTGACCTTCTCCCTCCCCTTCTCGATCTGGATGCTGATCGGTTACTTCGACTCGGTGCCGCGCGACCTGGACGAGGCGGCCCTGGTCGACGGCTGCGGCCCGCTCGGGGCGCTGCTCAGGATCGTCGTACCGGCCGCGATCCCCGGCATCGTCGCCGTCGCCGTCTACGCCTTCATGACCGCGTGGGGAGAGGTGCTCTTCGCCTCGGTCATGACCAACGACACCACCCGCACCCTCGCCGTCGGCCTCCAGGGCTACTCCACCCTCAACGACGTCTACTGGAACCAGATCATGGCCGCCTCGCTGGTCGTCAGCGTGCCCGTTGTGGCCGGCTTCCTGCTGCTGCAGCGCTATCTCGTCGCCGGTCTGACGGCAGGTGCCGTCAAGTGACCGGCTCCTCCCATCCCGAAGGGACTTCCGTGTCCGAACGCATCGACCTGGCCGCACTCCCGCACGACTTCCTGTGGGGCACGGCCACCGCGGCGTACCAGATCGAGGGGGCCGTCGCGGAGGACGGCCGTACGCCCTCGATCTGGGACACCTTCTCGCACACCCCGGGGAAGGTCGCGAACGGCGACACCGGCGACGTCGCCTGCGACCACTACCACCGCTGGCGCGAGGACATCGCCCTGATGCGGCAACTCGGCGTCAACGCCTACCGGTTGTCGGTCGCCTGGCCGCGTGTGCTGCCCGGCGGCACCGGACCGGTGAACCCCGGTGGCCTCGCCTTCTACGACGAGCTGGTGGACGCCCTGCTGGAGGCCGGGATCACCCCCTCCGTCACCCTCTACCACTGGGACCTGCCGCAGGTGCTCCAGGACCGCGGCGGCTGGCCCGAGCGGGACACCGCCTTCGCGCTCGCCGAGTACGCCTCGGCCGTGGCCGCCCGCCTCGGCGACCGCGTCAAGCACTGGGCGACCCTGAACGAGCCGAGCTGCTCGGCCTGGATCGGCCACCTGGAGGGCAAGATGGCCCCGGGCTGGACGGACCTGACCGCCGCCGTACGCGCATCCTGCCACCTCCTCCTCGGCCACGGCCTGGCCACCCAGGCGATCCGCGCCGCAGCGCCCGACGCCCGGGTCGGCATCGTCAACAACCTCTCCACCGTGCACGCGGCCACCGACCGCCCCGAGGACATCGCCGCCGCCCACCGCCACGACGGCCATGTCAACCGCTGGTGGCTCGACCCGGTGCACGGCCGCGGCTTCCCGGCCGACATGGTCGAGACCTACGGCGTCGAACTCCCGCTTCGAACAGGCGACTTGGAGACAATCGCCACTCCGCTGGACTGGCTCGGCCTGAACTACTACTTCCCCGCGTACGTCGCCGACGCCCCCGACGCCCCGGCGCCGTACGTCCGCGCGGTGCGCCGCGAGGGCGTTCCCCGTACCGGCATGGACTGGGAGGTCGACGCGAGCGGCATCGAGACCCTGCTGCTGCGGCTCGCCGAGGAGTACGGCGCCCGGAAGATCTACGTCACCGAAAACGGTTCCGCCTTCCCCGACGTGGTCCGCCCCGACGGCAGCATCGACGACCCCGAGCGCCAGGACTACCTCGAAGCCCACCTCGCCGCATGCGCCTCGGCCGCCCGCAAGGGAGCCCCGCTGGCCGGCTACTTCGCCTGGTCCCTGCTGGACAACTTCGAGTGGGCGTACGGCTACGACAAGCGCTTCGGCCTGGTCCACGTCGACTACCGCACCCAGGTGCGCACGATCAAGGGCAGCGGACACCGGTACGCGGACATCGTCCGCGGCCACCGCGGCCAGGCACGCCGGGCCGCCTGAGCCGGGCCCGGCCGGCCGGTGGGCACGGGATGGGAGCCCGCGCCCACCGGCCTCCACCACCTGCGCGTCCGTCATGTACGTGACAGCGATCAGCGCGTGCACCTCCACCCCACAAGGAGATTCACATGCAATCCCGTCGCGTCCCCCGCACCCTGCCGGCCGCCCTGGCCGCCACGGCCCTGCTGTGCAGCGGCCTGTGCAGCGGCCCCCTCCGGGCCACCCCCGCCACGGCGGCCTCCGCCGCCGTCGGCTGGGACACCGACCGCGCGGCCACCGCCTACGCCGCGAACCCGGCCGCGGTAACCGCTTCCGGCAGCGAGAACGCCGGCACCGTCCCCGGCCTCGCCTTCGACGCAAACGGTTCCACCCGCTGGTCCAGCAACTTCGCCGACGACGCCTGGATCGAGACCGACCTCGGCGCCACGATCCGCATCGACCGCGTCGTCCTGGACTGGGAGGCCGCCTACGGCAAGCGCTACGTCCTGGAGGTATCGGACAACGGCACCGACTGGACGCCGTTCTACACCGAGACGGCGGGCACCGGCGGCTCGGTCACCGCGCACACGTACCCGCAGGAGGTGGTGGGCCGCTACGTCCGGATGCGTGGCATCCAGCGCGCCACGCCGTACGGCTACTCGCTCTACTCGTTCAAGGTCTACGGCGGCGAACCGGCGCCCGCGTCCACCACCCGGACGAACCTCGCCCTGAACCACCCGGCCTACTCCAACCACTACCAGGACGCTGGCACTTCACCCTCCTACGTCACCGATGGCGGCTGGCCCGCCGACCTCAAGGACGACGCCACCCGCTGGGCCAGTGACTGGAACGCCGACCGCTGGGTCACCGTGGACCTCGGTGCGAAGTCCACGATCGACACGGTCGACCTGTACTGGCAGGCGGCGTACGCCGTCGACTACCAGCTCCAGGTCTCCGACGACAACCGCACCTGGCGCACCGTCCACGAACCCTCAGCCGCCGACATCGCCGCCCGCCGCGCCGACGTCCAGTCCCCGTCCGACGCCACCGGCCTGCACGACAGCATCACCCTGCCCACGCCCGTGACCGGCCGCTACGTCCGCATGCTGGGCCAGGAACGCCGCTCCTTCTACAACCCGGCGCCGTACACCGCCCAGTTTGGCTACTCCCTCTACGAGTTCCAGGTCTGGGGCACCGGCGGCAGCGCCTCCGCCGCCTACCCGGCCCTGCCCGCCGACCAGACCGGCACCTACCGCACCACGTTCTTCGACGACTTCACCGGCAGCGCGCTCGACCGCTCGAAATGGCGGGTGGTCCGCACCGGCACGGACATGGGCCCGGTCAACGGCGAATCCCAGGCGTACGACGACTCGCCGGACAACATCCGCGTCGCGAGCGGCGAGTTGCTCCTGCACGCGAAGTACTGCAAGGGCTGCACCCAGGCCGGCGGCGGAACCTACGACTTCACCTCGGGCCGCATCGACACCCACACCCACGTCGACTTCACCTACGGCAGGGTCAGCGCCCGCATGAAACTGCCGCTGGGAGACGGTTTCTGGCCGGCGTTCTGGCTGCTGGGCAGCAATGTCGACGACCCTTCCGTCTCCTGGCCCGCCTCCGGCGAGACCGACATCATGGAGAACATCGGCTACCCCGACTGGACCAGCACCCCCCTGCACGGCCCCGGCTACTCGGCGGACGGCAACATCGGCGAACGCCAGGCGTACGCGGCCGGCGGCACGGCGGACCAGTGGCACACCTACGCCGTCGAATGGACCCCGACGGCGATGCGCTTCTACGTGGACGACCGCCTGGTCCAGGAGACCACCCGCAACGTCCTGGAGTCCACCCGAGGCCAATGGGTCTACGACCACGACCAGTACGTGATCCTCAACCTGGCCCTGGGCGGCGCCTACCCGGCGGGCTGGAACAAGGTCACCAGTCCTTACTGGGGCCTGCCGCAGTCGAGCGTGGACAAGATCGCCGGTGGGGGAGTGCAGGCGGAGGCGGACTGGGTGAAGGTGGAGCAGAAGGGCTGACGGTGGCTTGTGAGGCGGGTGTGCCTCGATGGGCAGGTCGGCTCCCTCCGTCACACTTCGTAAATCGATTCTGCTACGGTGTGTCTCGTTGACCTTGTCAACAACAGCATCCGTCGTTGTCTCCCAGGCAATGGGCTGTGTACGGTTGCGGCCATGGCAGACACACCCGCGGCACCGGCAGGGTCCCTGGTCACCGGCTCCGAGATCGCCCGGATCGCAGGCGTCACCCGTGCCGCGGTCTCCAACTGGAGACGGCGGTACGACGACTTTCCCGTGCCTGTCGGCGGAGGAGTGAACAGCCCGCTCTTCGACCTCGCCGAGGTGCAGGCCTGGCTGGACCGGCAGCGCAAGGGGCAGCACGTCTCACAGGAGGTCCAGCTGTGGCAGACGCTGCGGGGAGCCTACGGCGACGACATGATCGGCGGTGTCGCCGATGTGGCTCGGCTGCTCGCCGACGCCGCGGGGAAGGTGCCTGATGCGTTGCCGGCAGATGCCGTGCGCCTGGCGCGAGCCCTGGCCGAAGGCGGAACCGAGGGCGAGGTCGTGAACGCCCTCGCAGAGCGCTTCACCGATTCCGTGCGCCGGGCCGGATCGGATCAGGTCACCTCGCCGCGCATCGTCCGGGCCGTGCGGCACTTCGCCGGTGAGGTGGCGCCCGATGCCACCCTCTTCGACCCGGCCTGCGGTATCGGCACCCTACTGCTCGGTGTCGGACCTCAGCACGGGCCGAGGCGATGCGGCCAGGAATCGGAGGAGCGCAGCGCGCGCTTCGCTCAATTGCGGGCCGAACTCACGGATCGTGCCGGGGTCGACATCGTCGTCGGGGACTCCCTGCGGAGCGACCAGTGGACGGGGCTGGAAGCCGATCTCGTGGTGAGCGATCCGCCGGTGGGTGACTCCGACTGGGGCCGTGAGGACCTGCTGCTGGACTCGCGCTGGGAGTTCGGCACGCCTTCCCGGGCCGAGAGCGAGCTTGCGTGGCTCCAGCACGCCTATGCGCACACAGCGCCCGGCGGCCGGGTTCTCATGGTCATGCCCGCCTCGGTCGCCTACCGCAAAGCAGGCCGCCGCATCCGCGCCGAACTCGTACGGCGAGGGATCCTGACCCAGATCACCGCCCTCCCGCCGGGTGTCGCGGCATCGCACGCACTCCCCGTGCACCTGTGGCACTTGCGCAGGCCGCGCTCCCTGGGCGACGCGGCCACCAGTGTCCGTATGGTCGACCTGACGGCGAACGATCCGGACGGCTCACTGGAGGCGCAACCCGACCAGGTGGCGGAGGTGTCTCTGATCGAGTTGCTCGACGACGCCGTCGACCTCACCCCAGGGCGCCGCGTCGCCGAGTCGCACCGCGACTACGTGGCGGAATACCAAGCCCTGAAAGAGGAGCTGACCCGACAGCTGGGTCTGCTGGCCGAGCTGCTGCCCGCGTTGACCTCGGGCGCCGGCGCCAGTGCTCTGGACGGGCCGTCCGTCAGCGTCGCCGACCTCGCGCGCGCCGGACTGGTCAGGTACGGCGATCTTGAACCCGTCTCGGTCAGCGACCAGCTCGACACCGACTTCCTCCAGGGGTTCCTGCGCAGTTCGGCGAACACCCGCCGATCCACGAGTACCAGCGGCACGTTCCGACTCGACGGCAAGGGCGCCCGGATCCCGCAGATGGACATCGCCGAACAACGCCGGTACGGGGCCGCGTTCCGTGCACTGCAGGAATTCGAGGAACTCGCCAAGCGGGTGGCGGAGTTGAGCAAGCAGGCGTCCGCTCTGGCGCGGGACGGTCTGGGAAGCGGGGCGTTGGGCCCCACGGACTAGCGGCTGAAACGTTCGCTCCCAGGCCCCAGGTCAGCTTTTTTGCGGCACGAACGGACTGGCCGCCCCGCTCCATGACACCGCCAGCGCCTCCCGCGCCCGCGTGCACGCCACGAAGAGCAGGCACCGTTCGCGCAGCAGGTCCGAGTCGTGCTGCAGCGCGTCCACCGAGGCCGGTGTGACCTCGCGTGCGAAGGGCACCGCACTCGCCGTCACGCCGAGGACGGCCGCGCAGCGGAATTCCAGCCCCTTCATGGCGTGCATGGTGGCCAGCCGCACACCGTCCACATCCGGTCTCGGATGGTCCTTGACCCTGACCACCGGCACGCCGGCCGCGACCAGTTTGTCGTAGGCCTTGTCGAGCAGCACGTTGAAGCGTGCGCATACGCCGATCTCGGAAGGCCGGATGCCCTGACTGATCCAGCCCTGGACGCGTTCGACGAGCGAGGCCACCTCTGCATGCTCCGAGCCGTAGCCGTCCACATGCGGCCTGCGGCCGTGCAGGAGCGACCGGTAGCCCGCCAGGGTCTCGCTGCCCTCACCGCCCAGATCGTCCACCGACACCGGGGTGAGGATCTGTGTCGACCAGGCCAGGATCTCCTCCGTGCTGCGGTAGTTGATCCGCAGCCGATGGGTTCGGCCGGTCACCGATATGCCCAGGGAACCGAGCGAGACCTTGGAGTCGTAGATCCGCTGGTGCGGGTCGCCCGTGATGAACAGGTCGTCACTGCCGGATGCCACCGCGCGGCGCAGTACCCGCCACTGGGCAGGGTGCAGGTCCTGCGCCTCGTCGACCACGACGTGGTCGTACGTCGGCGCCGAGGCGGCCAGCAGATCGGCCGCACGCGCGCACACCTTGAGGTGTGTGGTGGCCTTCCGCTCACGGAGCAGGGACTCGAACAGCTCGACCCCCGACCACAGTTGCTCCCGCCGCGCCGGCGACAGCGCACTGCCACGACCACGCCGTGAGGCGGCGCGGTAGGCGTCGATCGTGCGCAGATCCTGGGCGAGGACCACGTGCCGGTACTCCTGGGCCAGGAACTGCTCCGTCCAGGGCAGCCCGAGCTGCCTCACCACCTTCTGCCACAACTGCCGTTCGTCCCGGTCGTTGACAGGGGCGAGGACCTTGCCGTCGTGGCGCGTCACCACGCCGTGCGCGTAAGCGTTGACCGTGGTCACGTCCACCCGGTCGAGCAGCGACGGGTCCCCGTCCAGCAGTACGGCCAGGTTCTCGCGCAGCGCGGCGGCGAGGGCATTGGTGTAGGTGGTCAGCAGCACCCGGGTGTCGGCCGAGCGTGTGAGGAGATGCTTGACGCGGTGCAGGGCCGCGACCGTCTTGCCCGTTCCCGGGCCACCGGTCACCTGTACCGGACCGCCGTACGACACACGGTAGGCGACCCGCCGCTGCGAGGGGTGCAGGAAGACGCGCCAGGCCGCGAACGGCTTCTCCAGGATGTCCGCGAGTTCCTGCGGGCCGGTGACCAACGTGATGCGGCTCGTCGTGTTGGCGATGGCGACGGCCAGGCTCTCATCAGGGTCCGGTCCCGCGTCGACGGGCCTGCGTACGGCGACCACGTCCCGGTACACCTCGTCGGGACTGAACCCTTCGGCGAGATACTGGAGCACCTCGCACTGGTCCTCCGGCAGGAGCGTCTCGAAGGCCTGGAGCTGGGGCTTGTCGACGATGGTCCGCACCGCGCGCAGCACTTGGTCGTCGATGCCGAGTTCGCCCAGCACCTTGTCCGAGTACTTGGCGAACAGCAGCGAGTCGGCGCCGGCAGCCGCCTTCTCCAGGGCCGGTGTCAGCTGCTCGATGGCGACGACGTTGCGCACTTCGAGGCCGCGGGTGGCGGAGTTGGTGGTGTACAGCCGTTTGGCCGCCCAGACATAGGCGTCGTCGTGCGGCACGACGTTGACCAGCAGAAACACATCGCTGCCGTCGTCGGGAGCCAGCACGACGCCCCGCCAGAAGTCATTGACGCGGATGGTGCGCATCCGTGGATCGCGCGCCTTGTCGACGGACTCCAGGTGCAGCCCCTTGTCCGCGTACAGCTCGGCCACGGTCAGCCGCTGGAACTTCTCCATGGCCTTGCGCACGCCGGCTTTGACGGGCTTCTCCAGGACGTCGTAGCTCTCCCAGAAACTGCTGGCGAACGCGAGCTGTGGCACGTGCTGCTCTCCCACCCCTGAACGGACCCCTCCGCGTCGATCATACGCGCAGGTCGGGAAGCATCCGCAGGGCCACGGCGGCGATGTCCGCGAGCAGTCGGGCGGGCTGCTGGTCCAGGTCGAGTGCGTGTTGGTGAATGAGAATGCCGGCGTGCCGCACCCGGTGCGCGGCGTGGGAGGCGTTGCCCTTCGCGTACACCAGGTGGCCCTCCCGCAGCCCCAGGGCCGTGCAGTAGGCCAGCATCTGGTACAGGTCGGCATCGGGGAAGCCGCCGCGCTGCTCCGCCTTGTACTTGGCGTCCACCACGGCGGCCGGAACCCCGTCAGCGCCGTACAGCACGAAGTCGGGACGCATACGGACCGCGGCGGCCTCGTCGAGGTGGTGAACGTCCTGAAGACGCGAGGTGAGTCCCGCGCCGTGCAGGGCCTCCCGCAGTGCGACCGTCACGAAGTCCTCGAAGAGTTTGTTCATGTCGAACAGGAACCCGTCGATGCGGAGCCCGCCGGGGGCGTGTTCCGCGGACGCGTTCTCCAGGACGACACGCGCGAGGCGCAGGGCCGTGTGGTAGCGGGCGTTGAGCCGCGTGGGCCGCCAGACGGGGAGAGGCTGTCCACGCACGACCACGGTCACGTCGGCCAGCCGCCCCCGCTGGTGCAGCAGCCTGCGGCGCACGTCGCCCGGTACGCCGGGCAGCCGCAGCAGGCGTTCGACCGCCGCCCGCAGCAGACGGTTCTCCGCGATGTCGGCGGTGAACTCGTCGTACGTCACCTCCACCGGCAAGGTGGCGCCGAAGCGACGCCGGATTTGCTCGGCCTCACGGATCCGGCCGCGGACGACGAGGGCGGACTCCTCCGTGGTCCGGTATCCCTGCAACAGACCCTGGCGCAGGGCCCGGTCCACCTGCCGCTCCACGGTGTGTGCCAGCGCGGGCAGCAGATCCCGGTGCTCGGCCACCTCGACTTCGCCCTCCCGCCAGGCACCCTGCGGATCGAGGCTGTAGCCGAGTAGGAAGAAGAGCCGGGCGACGGGGACCTTGGGGACGACCCTCACGGTGAACGCCTCGTCCGTGCCCGGCACCCCGACTGCCACCGAGCCCACCTTGCTTCCGGCCCGCAACGACCAACGCCCCGGAGCGTATGGATCGGGCGCCGCCGCAAGGATGCCCCCGGCGGCCAGTGCGCGGCCGACCGCGTCCGGCAGGGCGAGGCTGACCGCCGGCGCGTGCTCGACGATCTCGACGACCGGCGTCACCCGAGCGACTCCCGCAGTGCGGCCAGTCCGTACCGCCTCTCGACGTCCACACCCTCGCCGTAGTGATGCTCCTCCAGAAGAGGCAGGATCTTGGTCCGCCAGGTCCGCTCCAGACCGCCGTCCCGGTATACGCCCTTCTTCATCAGGTACGAGGGCCCGATCCGGAAGTCCGGATCGTCGATACGCGAGTTGAGCGCGTCGAGGAGATCAGCGGGCTGGGCGTCCTTGTCCTCTCTGGTCAGCCACCGGCGCAGCAACCCGCTCGTGGGCTCGATGCGCGGTGACAGCTCCACGAACGCGAACCGCCGCCGCATGGCCGCGTCGACGAGCGCGATGGACCGGTCCGCCGTGTTCATCGTGCCGATCACGAACAGGTTCGGCGGCAGCGCGAAGTCATCGCCCGAGTAGGTGAGCCGGACCGACTTGTTCCTGTACTCCAGCAGGAAGTACAGCTCGCCGAACACCTTGGCCAGGTTGGCGCGGTTGATCTCGTCGATGATCAGGAAGTGTGGGATGTGCCGGTTGCCCTCGCGGGAGGCGAGGTCGGCGAGTTCCCGCAGCGGGCCGGCAGTGAGCCGGAACGCCACCTCCCTGCTCTGCGGATCCTCCTGGGGCCGGAAGCCCTCGAAGAAGTCCTCATAGGCGTAGGAGGGATGGAACTGCACGAGCTTGACCTGCTCGGGGCCGCCGCCGAAGAACTCGGCGAGTTTCAGGGCGAGGTAGGTCTTTCCGGTGCCGGGAGGGCCGTAGAACACCAACTGGCGTTCGTCCCACAGCAGCTCGTGCACCTCTTGCAGCCATGCCACGTCGTGCACAAGGAGGTCGGCGGCCAGTGCCTCGGCCGGCCGGGGCAGTTCCAGCTCGCGGCGTGCAGTGAGGGCGGGTATCTCCAGGCTCGGGTCCCGTACCGTCGCCTCCGCCTCCTCGGCCAGTTCCTGATCCGTGAGACCGAGACCCTCGATGTGTGCCTGGACAGAGGTGAGGTCGACGACGTCGTGTTGGACGGACAGCTTCTGCTGCAGTTCCTCGGGCAGGTCGTCGTAGGGGAAGCCGGTCGGCTGCCAATCGACAGGCCGACGCAGGTTGGATCGCCGGTCCTCGGACTCTGTCTGCTGGACTTCACCGGTGATCTCGCCGATGTACAGCTGCCCGCCGGAGATGGTGCACACGGTGTCGCCGGGCTTCATACGTGAGAGGAAGGCGTGCAGTTCCTCGACCAGCTGCTGTTTCTGGCTGTACGTGGCTGTGGACTCGTAGTCCTCCTGCACCATGGCACGCAGGCCCTCCTTGCTGGTGCCACCCGCCACGCCCTGACGAAGTCGGGCGGCGGCGAGGGAAATGCAGCCTTCGGGCAGCCACAGGCGCTGAACCAAGTCCAAACCGGTGACGTTGGACCCGCGGATGAGCCAGGGGCGGTTGGGTCCGGTCGTGCTCTCAGTGACATAGTCCAGCAAGGAAACGCCCTCGTTGGTCTTCCACACCCCCCAACCGTTGGCGCTGCATCCCATCAAGACTTCGGCGGCGGCCGAGGGCGAGGTGAACTCAATGTCTCGGGCTGTCTCCAGCCACCCTGGACGGCTGTCAGACTGCCGGATGGACCCAGCCGCGATCAGTTCCTGCCGCGTGCGGTACGAAGGTGGCTTGCGCTCGGCGAAGGACGGCACAACCTTGGCCCGCACTGGAGACCCCGCCCTCACAACGAGCTTTCGGCTCCCCCTCGCGCCCTTTTCGGCGAGTAGACGCCCCCGGGCCACCGGCCCGCCGTTCGGCAGCCGCAACTGGAACTCCGGGTACTGCCTGCCATTGGCGGTCATAGCCGCCCCCCCAACCTCTCAGAAGATCCTTCGAGAACCATAGGGGTTGGCACCGACAAGCTGCCTTGGGGTTCATGACGCGGAGGGTGCGCCGGTCGTAGTCGCCTGTTGGGGACGGATGATGACCGCGGGTTGGGCGTGGGCGTTCCTGTGCGGTCGGCTCTGTCGGCTGACACGATGGACGGCAGGGGCAGATCCGTGCTCGCGGGGCACGGCGACGGCGGCAGTTGGGGGAAGCGTGCAGGACTGGATCTACATCCTCAACCCGAACAAGGACACGCTGGACGGAGAACCTTCGGACAAGGAGACCATCCGTAGACTCGCACGAGAAGAACCCGAACTCGACCTGTGGCTCAACCGGCGTAACCGCATGAGCAAGGGCGACCGCCTGTGGTTCTTCTTCAGCGCGCCGGAGTCTGCCGTCGCGGCGGTGGCCGAGGTCGACGGGGAGCCGTACGACGATCCGGAGGACCCGGAGTTCTCGCACCGAGTCGAGGTGACCCTGCTGCCGGAGGCGACGGACGCGTTGTACGGCAGCCCGGTCAGCCGGGAGGAACTGGGCCTCGGACAGGTGAGGTCGGTGCAGAAGGTGAAGCCCGAGGCACTGCCGGTGTTGCTGGCGAGGGCTGGGCTGTAGAACGACCTTGACGGTGGCGGAAACGGGTCCTCTGGCCCGTGAGCCGCCGCCCGTCGAGTGACCCACCCCCGCCAGCTATCGTGATCGGCATGCCGTCGTCGCACCTGCTGATCATCGGAGACCGGGCCGCCCTGAGCTGGGTGGTGACCGAGCAGCGGATGGCGTTCCCCGCGGGCCGGGCGAAGGCGGCCCGGGCGCTGGAGGAAGGCGATGAGATCTTCCTCTACACCACGCGGGGCTGCTTCCGGAACCCGACGCGGGACCTTGGACGGGTCGTCGGCCGGGCCACGATCGCCAGTCCGGTGCGGGCCCTGGATGAGCCGGTCGCCTTCGGCGAGCGGACCTTTCCCGAGGGCTGCCGCCTGAAGGTGTCCGGCCTGGCCCGCTTCCGCGAGGGGCTGGTCCTGCGCGACCTGGTTCCGCGACTGTCGGTGTTCCCCGACCCAGCCACGTGGAGCGTCCGCATGCGGCGCGCGTCCCTGACGCTGCCCGCGACCGACGCCGACCTGGTGAGCGCGGAGTTGGAGCCGTTGCTCCGCCCCTACGACGAGACGGCCGAGGGCTACCGCTGGAAGGAACCCGTGTCGGGTTAGTCCAGGAGTCTCGAAGACCGGCCTCCCCAGGTCGGCTGAGCCACGGGGCGGCGCCGGCGCGTCGCCTACTCCGGGGGCGTGGGGGTCTCGGGGGTGCGGTACATCGCCTGGACGTCCAGCTCCAGCTGCACGGTCGGCCCGACGACCGAGATGCCACGGGCGAGCATCGAGCGCCAGTTGAGGGTGAAGTCCTCCCGGTGCAGCTCCGTCTTCGCCAGTGCCGCGCAGCGTAGTTCCTGCTCGTAACCGCCGTTCACCGTGCCGAGGTACGTCGTGTCCAGGCCCACGGAACGGCTGGTGCCGTGCATGGTGAGCGTGCCGTGCAGCGTCCACTTGGAGCCGCCGCGGTAGACGAACCGGGTGCTGGCGAAATCGATGTACGGATAACGCTCGACGTCGAGGAAGTCCGCGGAACGCAGGTGGCTGTCACGGGTCTTGTTGCCCGTGGTGATGCTGGAGGCGTCGATGCGTACCGACACTTGAGAGTCGGACATGTCCGATGCGATGCGGATACCACCGTCGAAGCGGGTGAAGCGGCCGTGGACGTGCGCCATGCCCACGTGCTTGGCGATGAATCGGATCGCGGTGTGCGGAGGGTCGAACAACCAGGTGCCGGGCGACGGGAGTTCCAGCTGACGGGCAGGCAGCAGCGCGATGCGGGCCGGGGAGACGACGACTCCGGCGGCTATGTCGACACTCTCGCGGGCCGGTGCGAGCCCCTCCGCCGTGGCCATCACGCTGTAGGAGGCGGCCGGCAGCATCGCCACGAACAGGCCGTACGGATCGGTGGTGCCGCGGGCGACGACGCGGTGGCTGTCCAACGCGGTCACGGTGACCTCGGCGCCCGCCAGAGGCTGTCCCAAGGGATCGACGACCTCGCAGCCGTATGCGCCCGCACCGGCCGGCAGGGGTACCGAGAAGTCCGACGCGGCGGTGCGGGAACGCCGGCGCCGCAGCAGTCCGAAGGCCATGCTCTTCACCTTTCTTCACCCGCATCACGACCGCGAGCCTCGCAAAGGTGCCGACGTCCACGGGCGGCCAGACCTTCCGGAGACTGGTTGCAGGCGCGATGAGGTCAAACTTTCAACGATCATAGGGTAGGTGGTGCGGGCCAGTTCCTCACTGATATCGACGTGCGACAAGGTGTTCCAACGCGTCCGGCCCCCGTCAGCGGCCGTAGTCCTGGGCCCATATGGCGACTCCTTACTCCTTGCGCTTTGCATCACTGCTGTGGCGAACGGCACCCAGAATTCCGCGAGGTTTACGTAGGGCTCGCCGTTCCCTCACGCGGTCCACACATCCTGTGCACGGTGGGACGGCTAGAGCCGGTGCCGGAACCGGTGGAGGTGTCGATTTCCGCCCAGACGGTCTTGCCACCCGGCGGATACGGTTCCGAGGCCCAGCGGTCGGCCAGGGCGGTGACGATGAGGAGGCCACGGCCTGTCTCGCTGTCGGACCGGGTCTCGAAGTCCGTGACGGCTGATGGCATGAGGTCACCCCGAGCATCGGTGACCGCGATCCGCAGGAGTCCGGCCGTGGGGTCGAGGCGGAGCGCCAGGCGGAAGTCGCGGCCCTGAACCCGGCCGTGCAGCGCCGCGTTGGCCGCCAGCTCCGCCACGATCTGCTCCGCCCGCTCGACCACGGACGGTGATACCTGCCAGACCCGCAGCTTCGCAGCTGTAAGCAACCGGGCGAGCCTTGCGCCGCGACGGGTGGAGGACAGCTGCTGAGTGAAATCCCTGACGGAGGTGGATGCGTGGGGAGTGGTCACGTTCATGAGAGCCACCGTGAGGGGCACGCGGGGGCACACGCCAGGGGAGAGGCCCGTACGCTGCGTGAGGGTACGAGCGCATCCCCTGGACGGTACGGGAGCCTCGTGCGTTGCGGGCATCGACTCCGTCACCTGATCCGTGGCCACGCTGAAAGACCTCAGTGTCTCGCGGCGCTGCACGAGCCCTGCCCCGGCGTCTACGGCAGGACCGAAAACAACAGGGTCGGCATGTTCACCTCAAGATCTGCTCAATTTTGCCCACGGCATACCAGCTGCTCCCTAGGCTCCGCCGTCGACCAACCAATCGTTTTGTTTCTGGAAAACAGGGGGAAGAAGTGCGTCTGCTTGCAGGGTCGGTAGTTTTCGCTAGCGCCATGGTCCTGGGGGCATCAACCCCGGCACTGGCGGCGGACCCGACGCCCACTGCGACCACTACCGTCGCGGTGCCTCAGGCCGGTGACGAAGTTAGTGACGGCCTGCTCCATACCGCGCCGCCGGCTACTCCGGAGGTGTGTCCGGGACTGTCGGCGTCAGCTTCTCCGGTGAAATCACCACGAAGGTCAGCAACGTGGTGTCCGAAGTAAATACGAAGTTCGGTGCCTCGATATCGACGTCCATAACGGCCAAACTCGGCAACGTGGTGCACGTGCGAGACGCTCCTTCCCACAGGACGGTGCATGCCCAGTACGGCGTGTGGCGCAGGAAGTTCACCGGCACTGCCTACTGGGAGCATCACACCTGCTACCTGACGAAGAACAACGTGACCGGCTACGGCCCCCTGCATGTCGGGTGGTACACGTGGGACGACTGAACACCGTCATCCCGGTGAATCGACTGGGGATGGTCAGTGCGATGGCCATCCTGGCGCTGACCGGATGCACCAGCACGACGCCGGACGGACACCGAGCGGCTACCAGTGGGCCGCCGGCCAAGTCAGCTTCACCTGGCACACCTGCCGCCAGCCCCTCGGCAACCGCGGATCCCGGAACTCCACCTCAACTTCCCGGCGCGGAGCAAGCCTTCATCCGGGCAGGTGGTAGGACCGGGCCTCACACGTTCCCCAAGATCCCGCAAATCAAGCACGGCACCCTGGAAGTTGGGGTGATCTGTTCAGGTTCCGGCACCATCGACGTCAATGTCGGCTCGATCGTGAGCTACACCGTCGTCTGTGCAGACGGCGACCCCGGACAGTTGAACGAAGTAGGCCTCAGGCACGTCCACAAGAACGTTGCGGTATCGGTTACAACCAAGACAAGCGGAACCTGGGCACTCTCAGTGGGATGGACGAAAAGCATCCCTTCTGCCAGTTAACCTCGATCATTCATGAGGGCTTGTCAGCTTGCTGACGCCCTTTGTGGTGAGTGGTGGTGGGGATTTACGGATTCTGGGCAGGTTGAGTGCCCGGCTGTCGCGTCGGGTGTGCGCCGGGTTCCACGGCTCCGGTGGGCTGGCGATGCTCGCAGGCGCGGGAAGGTGCCGGTCAGCCGGGGTTCGGGAGGGCGTGGGGAGCCGGTCCAGGGCGTCGGTGATCACATGGGTCCAGGGCCAGTGAGGTCTTTCAGCGTGGCCACTGATCAGGTGACGGAGCCGATGCCCGCAACGCACGAGGCTCCCGTGCCGTTGGGGGAGGTGTTCGAAGTCCGCCCGCGCCCAGGGCCGCTTGGTCAACGAGATCCGTAGCCGGAATCTGATGTGGGGTCCGCCGCAGGGGGCGACGCGTGCGGGACGCACCGTGAGGAGAGCGTCGCCGTCATCGGCCTCAGCGATGCAGCGGCGCGTGAACTGGGGCGCCTCTTCGGCCAGGACGCGATCTTCGCTTGGACTCAGACGCCTGGCGTGTTCTGGCGCGCTACAGCGAGGCTGTGGCTGCAAGCGGATGGGCCGCGTGCGAGAGCGGCCGGCTTTCATCGCTTTCCTCAAGGGGTGACGCCGAGCGCGACCGCTCGGAGGCCTCGTCGGAGCGGCACCTCGGCGGAAGCTGACATACGCAGGAGATGAACCAATGGGCATGTTCCCCATGCGCACGCCGGACCACTGCCCCCGCTGCGGCAGGACGCTGGCCGGTCCGCCTGCCCAGCGGATCAAGGCCGACGGCTTCCCGGCGGAGGTGACCTACGAGGCCGACCCGGTGTGCGGCGCGCGCTGGCACGTGTGGGACAAGACGTCCCCGCTGCGCCGCTTGGCCCGTCCCTATGTGGAGGGCGCAGGCTGACGCGGCCTGACCTCCGTACGGTGGGTCAGCGTACGGACACGTTCGGTGGACAGTACGAATTCCGGTTGGCCACGCTGGGTTTCGATGGCGGGGGTTGGCACGTGTGCACCTGGAGGTGGGCCTCGAATGACGACGACCGACAACGTCGACCCGGTGGCGGCCGGCGCCGAGTACGAGCGGGAGCCGGACCCGTCCGACAGCCTGCGGACCTTCGGGGCGGTCGTACAGGCGCTGCGCGAGCACGCGGGGCTGAGCCGGACGGAGTTCGCGGAGTTGGTGCGCTTCTCCAAGCACACGGTTGAGTCGGTCGAGCTGGGCCGGCGAATGCCAGATGCATCCTTCGTCGAGCGGGCGGAGGACGCGCTGGGCAATACGGGGGCGTTGCGGCAGGCGGCGCGGTTCCTGACTCGGGGGGAGGCGGGGCTGGCGGCTTGGTTTCGGCAATGGGCTCGGCTGGAGCGGGTGGCGGTGAGTCTGTGTACGTATGAGTGCCGGTTGGTGCCGGGGTTGTTGCAGTCGGAGGGGTATGCGCGGGCGGTGTTCGAGGGGACCGTGCCCGTGGCGCCGGACGACCAGCTTGAGAGCTTCATGGAGCGGCGGATGGAGCGCCAGCGGATGCTGTCCGAGCGGCCGACGACTCCGTTCAGCTTCATCGTCGAGGAAAGTGTGTTTCGCCGCCGGTTCGGGGAGGCGGGGAAGATGCGGGAGTTGTTCGACCATGTGCTGGAGTCGAGCGCACCTCGCAACGTGACCCTTCAGGTCGTTCCGGTGGAAGCGGGATTACACGCTTGCCTCGATGGTCCTCTCCAACTGTTGGAGACCCCGAAGGGGCAGCGCCTTGCCTACTCCGAGGGGCAGCAGAACGGCCGGCTGATCTCCGACCCGAAAGAGGTGAGCCTCCTCCAACAGCGCTATGACACACTGCGCTCGCAGGCCCTGAACGCCCAGGACTCGCGGGGTCTGCTGGAGCGACTCCGAGGAGAGCTATGAGCACGACGGAACTGGCCTGGTTCAAGTCCAGCTACAGCGGTAGCCAGGGTGACAGCTGTGTAGAGATCGCCGTCACCGAACAGGCCGTCCGTGTACGGGACTCCAAGGACGTGACCCGTCCGGCCTTTGCTGTGGGCCGGGACGGCTGGTCGCGATTCCTGGACTTTCTGGCGGAGGACTGAAGGTGACGCGTCACGATGGCAGGCCGGCAGACGCATGCCACCGTGACGCTAAACCGGCTCTTCGGAGTGAGGGTGTAGCCGGGCTGCGCACGTGGCTGACGGTCGGCGCTCTCTCAGCCGTCCGCGTCGCGTTCCTCCTCGTCCCCGAGCAGACGGCGCGCTCGGTCGGCGATCTCGCTGGAGAGTTTGCCCGTTACCGAGCTGGCCCGGTCGAGGGTCTCGTTGCCGAAGCTTATGGCGGCGTCGACGCTTTTCGCTCCTGTCTCGAGCGCCTTGTCCCTCGCCTCCGTGGCCGCGTCCACCCATCGTCTCGCCTCCGATGACAGGCGACCGGACTCGATCCCGAGCCGCCCGTTGAAGTCATGGACGCTGGTTGCGACATGGTTGCTCGACTGGACTAGGGCCGGGGACTTGAACGGGTTCAGCAGCACTTTCGCGTTGGCCGTGCCGGCAGCCACATCCATCCGGGCCACCAGACGCTCGGTGCTCCGCGCGATGAGATCCAGGCGGTTCTGTCGGGCAGCCCGAAGCCCGATGCGATGCTGGTCCAGCTCATGCGGGGTCGCGTCCAGCACTCGGTCGAGTTCGAGCACCGCGATCGCGTCCTGAAGTTGGAAGCAGCGAGCCAGAACAGCAAGCCACTCCCGAACCGTGGACTCGGCTTCCTTGGCCGTCGTGGCGAGGTCACCGATCGTGGTCTTGCGCTCCATCTTCTCCGTGAGTGCGTCGAGCTGACGCAGCGCGTACGCCTGGGTGTCTGCGATCGTCGCCGGCGCGGCCTGCACCTTCGACCAGGTGACCTCGGAGACCCGGCCCACCTGCTGTCGGATGGTCATGGTCTCCTCGATCATGAGATCCACTCCGATCATTCGGGCCACCACAGCGTCCTTCTGAGCGCGCAGCACGTCGTCGACCTTCTCGTCGATCGTGGCGAGATAGTCGGTGATCTCGTCCATGGCCTGCTGCATCGCGAGCTGGGCCATGATCCCCGCGGCACCAGACAGAAGCGCCGGGTTGGTCAGGAACGAGCCGGCCCCCTTCTCGATCTGGAGCCATGACTTGATAGAGCCAGGCTTCCCCGCCATTGCGTGGCTGATGCCTGGCGTTTTGGTTTCCGTGAGACCGAACTTCTTGACACGCTGCGCAGACTCCTTGGTCAGCTTCACCCAGCGACCGGAACTGGCGGCAATCTCCGAACCTGCCTGAGCGGCTGCGGCCCCGGTACCGAAGACGGACTTGAGGCGTTGCACGCCGAGGTCCTTCGACGGCAGTCCCTCCGAGAGGAGGAAGCGTTCGACATCCGTCGCATTGCCGATGACCGCCAGCCCATCACCGTCACTGATCAGCTGAATCTCGTTGTCCATTGCCCGCTCCTGAAGTGGCATCTCGCAGTTGAGGGTGGTCGTGGTGCGCGCGGCGATCGCCGGGCAGTCAGGCGGGGTGCCGGGGGCCGTGGCCCGGGGGCGGGGTGAGAGTGGAGGTGTAGTTCTCGCCGTCCACCAAGGGATTTTCGAGGCTGACGCCAGCTGCGGCCATGCGGTCGTACTCGGCGAGGATTAGTTCCTTGGTGCGGTAGGTGCCGTACTTGGCCTCGTCTTTGCGGCGGACGATGGGGAAGGTTTCGAGGATGTAATCCACGTTATGGCGAGAGACTCCATAGAGGTGGAAGAACATGGCATCGAGTTCCGTCAGGATGACCCGGCGGCGGTGATCGTCCCAGCAGAATGGGGTTCCAGTATCGCCGAGGTCTGCGGCGAACTTCTTCATATCGCTTGCAGTGTAGGAGAGCTCGATGAGGCGAGGGACTACCCAATGTCGGTGCGTAGCCATGATTTCAGGGGTCGGTACGGGAAGCTGTTTGACGATGAAGAAGCTCATCGAGTTGCCGCCGATGCTCTGACGGGCTGCGTAGTCGTATACGAAGGATGACCAGGCGGCGATGAGCAGTTCTGCCCTCCGTGCAAGAGCGATGAGAAACTTATGACCGACCCCTACGTCCGGAAGAAATGAGGTCACCATGGTGCGTTCGTTGGTGGAGCTGGTCACGTCTCGCCACCCGGCATACCAAGAGTGATCCCATGCCTTTTCTTCCAGCCTGGCGCGAACGTCACTCTCCTCTACCCAGCTGTTTGGGAGTGCTAGCCTTCCAGGGTCTTGCAGGTCTGTTGCACTCAGTGGGCTAGGTTGATTTTGGCGCTTCATTGCTGTAGCACTTTTCACGACATCTGCGGCGCGATGGTTGTAAAAGTCGGTCATTTTCGCTTCGTACAAGGGCAGCATTCGCTTCGCACCCTTAGAAAATATGTTGCCCTCAAGCTTCCAACCGGAAGACTCCAGTTCTGCGCGAGGATGGAGAAGTGCGGAGTCGTGTCCCATGTCGAACATGCGCAGGAAAGAAATGTTCCATCGGTTGCCGTCAGGCTTTCCTTCCTCCCAGAGGACAGGAAACCGCTGGTGCATCTCCAATGTGATTTCTGCGTCTCGACGAGACCTGAAGATCGGCAGCGTTCCAGTGTTGGGGTTGAGAAGCTTGATTTCCTCCGGCGTTAGGGTGAACGTCTTGTCCGCTTCGTTCAGTTCCGCGGGGTCGTGTAGGAAGAACGCAAATCGAGCCGCCGGCTCGCGCATGGCGCGACCGACCATAGACAGGACGCTGAATTTCATCCGAGAGTCCACAGCCGGGAAGAGGTTGGCGCGGTTTTCGAAGTCGTACAGCGCCGCAATAGCCGCGCTCCGTACCAGGTCACCGGAGAAGTGTTGCGTGCGCGCGTCCGTTACGATTCCTGTAGGGACGAGGACGCCTGCTCGCCCTTTCGGGCCGAGCAGGGTGCGGGCGGTCTCGGCGAAGACTGCGTACGTGTTGAGGTTGCCCTGCCCCGTCAGCGGAACCCGCCCCGACTGCCGCAGGAAGTGGCTCTCGGCGTACACCTTCCGCTTGCCTGCCTCGAACTCCTGATGCAGAGGCAGCGTATCCGGCGAGTCCTTGAGCGCTTCGATCATGTTCTTCCGAACGGCGGTACTGGACGCCTCTGCGATCTCCGGTGCGCGCTGCGCGAAGAACTCCTGCTCGCGGAAGTCCACACTGTCCCACGGCGGGTTCCCCACGACGCAGTCGAAGCCGCCCGCCCAGCCGGTCGCTGGCGACACGCCCTTGCCGTCCTCCGAAACGGAGAACACGTCGGAGAACTCTAGGTGCCAATGAAAGAACTTGTACTGCTGCGCAAGCCGGATGATCTCGTCGTTCGTGCTCACCGGGATGCCCGCGCCCGCGCTCTGGAGGTCCCGGAAGACCCCCTCCGTCACCGGGGTCGGGGCGCCCTGGACCTTGGGCCAGACGAATGCTGCGCACCAGGCGTCGCCGATGTGTAGGGCCCGAAGGTAGTCCGCCGACTGCTCCAGCTTGCGGAAGCGGCTCGACTGGAGTCGGACATCGCTCAAGGTGTCGGACGGGGCGGCAGTGATGTCGCGCAGGCTGGCCGCGAAAGCCGCGTTCGACACCCAGATGCGCTCCTCCGTGTGGAAGCTCAACTGGCCGCCGCACTCGGCCGCGTTCCGCTTCCTGATGGCTGCCGCGATCTTCTTGTCGTCCCCCTCGATCGGCTTGAACGCGTCGTCAAGGATGCCGTTGGCCAGCAGTGCAGGCGTAGCCCCGATCAGCGCGTTGCCGTGCTTGATGTGGGCATCCAGGAAGCCCAGCGGCTTGCCCGGTTCCAGGGCCTCCAGCCACAGGGACACCTTTGCCAGCTCGACGGCCATCGGGTTGAGGTCCACGCCGTAGATGCAGCGCGCGACCACCTCGTGCAGCGCGTGCCGCACCGCGTCGATCGTCGGCTCAGGGTTCTGCTCCCGTACCGCCGCCACCCGCTTGGCGATTCGGCGAGCTGCGGCCACCAGGAAGTGCCCCGAACCGCAGGCCGGGTCGCAGACCGTCAGGTTCAGCAGTTCCTCGACGATCGCCTCACTCACGTCCGGCTGGGCCGAGCGCGTCGCCCGGATCTCGCCGCGCTTCACCGCGTCGTCGACCACCGGGTCCAGCGCCGAATCCAGCAGGCACTCAATGAGGGAGGACGGCGTGTAGTACGAACCCGTCGTCTTCCTCGCGTTGCCCGCCAGCTCGACCAGCTCGAAAGTGCGGTCGGTCGCGTTGTGCTTGGGAACCAGCTCAAGCAGGGACTCGTAGATCGAGCCCAGCTCCTCCGCGTCCAGGTGCCGGTAGTCCACCACCCGGTTGCGCTTGCTGCTGGTGTCCCGCACGATCGACAGCGCCCGTACCGCCTCCAGCAGCGGCTCGTTCGACAAGGACAGGCCGTGAAGGACCTTGTCCGCCTCCGTGTCGTCGAAGATGCCGCCGAGACCGGGCAGGCCCAGCTCTGGCAGGCCGTCGTCGTTGCCCAGACCCGACAGGACCAAGCGCAGCGCCTGGTACAGGTCGCCGTGGGCAGTGCCCCGGCGGCGCTGGGCGTGCCGGCGAAGGCGGGCCGAGGAGAAGTACGCCGCGTACCGCTCCCTCGCCGTCTCGTCCGCCGACGGGGACAGCAGGACCTCCCGGTCTTCGGCCACAAACAGGAACAGGAGCCGGTAGACCATGCGCAGCAGCGCGTAGTGGAAGGTCTTGACCTCCAGGGTTTCCCGCAAGTCCCGGTTGCCCGGGTGCTTCAGGAAGCCCGTGCCCAGGGTCGTGAGGGCCCGCTGGACGCCCTTCCTGAGCTGGTCCAGGGCGCGTGTGCCTTGTGCGATCGCCTCCGTGCGCCACTTCTCCAGCCAACACGTCGACGGTGCCGCGTCCTCCGCCACCTCGAACCGCGACACGTGCAGCAGCCGGTACAGCAGCACGAACTCGCTGAACAGCTCGCCGTCGAAGATCGCCTCAAGGTCGAACTCGACGTACGACGCCGTGGCCAGCGCGCTGGAGTCGCGCAGCAGGCGGACCTGACGGCCGTTCGTCAGGACGCCCCACAGGTGGGCCTCGGTCCGGTTCAGGCACTCCTGGAGCATCGACTGCGGCGGCACCGTACCCGCGCCACCCGGACGCTTGTCCAAGTTGGCGTTCCACGGCACCTGGTGGATCAGAGCGTGCTGCCACCGGTGGGAGACCGAGAACCGCTTCTCCGTGTCCGAGTCGGCTGTGACCCCCTCTGCACCGATCGGCGTCAGGCGGCCGAAGCCCAGCTCCCGCCACAGCGGCGCCAGCCAGTCGGCGGATGCACGGCCGGTCGGGTCACTCGCCAGCAGCCCCGTCTCCCGCTCCTCGGGCAGGTGCTTGCGCAGCTCGCGCCAGAGTGGCTTCAGGTACTCCCAGCTGCGCTCCGCCTCGTCCCGTACCGAACGTGACGACGGCAGGCCGTAGTCGGCGGGCTTCGAACCCGGGACATCCTTGCCCTCGGAGATGCGCAGCAGCATGTCGGCCGGCAGCAGACCTCCGACCGTGTGGACGGCGGTGAACACCTGGTTGCGAGTCGTGGCGGACATCAGGCGGACGCTCCAGAGACAGCAGCAGGGGCGGGGGAGGAAGCAGAGGGGTTGGCGGGGAGATAGAGGTACGCGCCCAGGACATCGGCCGGCTTCTGCGCCGTCACCGACAGGCCACGGACGATCTCGCCGGAGGCCTGCCGCACCCGGCGGTGCGAGGCGTCCAGCTCGGCGGCCAGATCCTCGCCGTACGACTCCAGGTAGCCGTATGTCTGGGGGAGTTGGTCCAGGACCCGCTTCATCATGCGCTCGCCGAAGTGGGGGTCCGTGTTCTTGGACGCCGTCGCGCCCAGCAGCGCCGCCGCACGCTCCTGCGACAGCCACACCGCGTTCTTGGGCGAGCCCTCGAAGGCCAGCAGTCGCGCGTCCTCCGCGACCAACTGCTTCTCGCCGCTCCGCGACGGCAAGGTCAGGTGGAACCGGTACCGGACCAGCAGCAGCGTCGTACCTGTCGTCACCGCGTCCGTCGTCACCACACCGCAGCGGCGCGCCGGGCGGGCGCCGTCTGCCTGGGCGTCCAGTGCCGCGTTCAGGACATGTGACGCCAGGGCGCCCACCACGGGGTCCGTACGAACCAGGGCAGCCTCGCCGCGCGACACCGCCGGATCGCTCCGGAACGGGATCGGGCGGTCGTGCTCGATCACCTCCCCGCCCACAACAGTGGCCAGGGCGTCCCGCAGGCCCGCCGGTGTGCCACCCACCTGCGCCGTGAAGTCGGCGGAGGCCACGTCTCGCAGAACCGCACCCAGCGCGCCCAGCGACTCCCGTACGAAGGTCTCCACCTCGCCTGTACTGCCCAGCGCCTCCCGAATCGCGGCGACCTCTCGCGCCACCTCCTCCGGGTGGATCGACCGCTGCGCGAACCGAGAACGCGAGGCCTTCTCCCGCTCTGCCGCCGAGTTCCAGTCGCTGTCCAGCTTGGCCGTGCTCACCCGGAACGCGTCCGCGCTGAACAGGGCGCCGTCGTCCTCGCGGCCGCGCATCAGCAGCCACTCGACGATCGCGTCCGTCACGCCCGTGGACAGCTCGTCCGGGACCGACACCGAGATGCCCAGGTCCTTCTTGATCTGGCGGTGCTTCTTGATGAGGACTTCGAGGACCTTGCCGTCGATGCCGTTGTCGTCGCCGTAGAGGGTGATGACCCGGACCTCGTCGCGACGCTGGCCGTAGCGGTCGACGCGGCCCTCGCGCTGGTCGTGGCGGGTGGGGTTCCACGCCAGGTCGTAGTGGACCACCGCGTCGAAGTAGTGCTGGAGGTTCACACCCTCCGACAGGCAGTCCGTGGCGATCAGTACCCGACGCGCGGCGGCGTCCTCGCCGGCCTCCGTCGCCAGCGCCTCGATGTTGTTGATGCGCTGCTGCGGGGACAGCTCACCCGTCACCGCCTTGACGACCGTCTTCGCACCCAGCGGACCGCGCTTCTTCGTCTCTGGATCGTTGGACAGCTGCTCGGCCAGGTACTTGGCCGTGGGGATGTAGCGGCAGAAGACGATCGGGTTGTAGCCGTCGGCCAGCAGCGACTTGAGGTGCTTGATCAGCGCCTTCAGTTTGAGGTCCTGGGTCGGGCCCTCCAACTCGGCTGCTCTGTCCGCCAGTTCGGCCAGGCGCGAGCGCGGGTCGTTCTCCTCGGTCTCCGCGCCCGGCGCTACGTCCATGCCCTCCATCGAGTCGCTGTCAGCCGCGTCGCTGTTCAGCGGAGCGCCCAGCTTGTCGGCCTCCTCCGCCGACGACGCGATGGCCGCTGCCGACCGCGTCCGCAGCGTCTGCGCCGCCGCGCGCGGCGAGGACACCAGGGAGCGCAGCAGCGCGATCGCCGACCACCAGGCGATACGAGCCTCCCGGCGGCCCCGGCCGTCAGCCTCCTCCACCCGCTCGCTCGCGTACGCGATCGCGTCGTCCAGCAGGGCCCGGTACTCGGGGGACAGCTTGTACGTCTCGTCCTTGAAATAGCGGTCCGAGGGGAACGCCGTGCGCTCGGCGAGCGAGTCGTCGGCCAGGCCGTCCTCCTTGGTGAGGTACTGGCGTACATCCGCGCGCTTGCGGGCCACGAAGTGCTGGGCGAGCAGCTTCCGACCCGCCTCCGACTCCAGGTTCACCTGGGCCAGTTCGGGCTTGACCAGGCCCAGCAGATTCCGGAACGCGGACTCCTTGCCGCTGTGCGGCGTCGCCGTCACCAGCAGCAGGTGCCGCTCCGCGTCCTCGGCGACCCGTCGCAGCAGCTCGTAGCGCAGCTGGTTCTGCGTGCCGGTCTTGGTGTCGTCGGCCGCCACGCAGGTGTGCGCCTCGTCGACGATCACCAGGTCGGGGCAGTGCCGTACGAAGTCGTCGCGGTGACGGGTGGACTTGATGAAGTCCGTGGAGACGATGACGTTCTGGTAGCGGTCGAAGAGGGACTGGCCCAGGTCCAGGCCCCGCTCCAGGCGCGTCACCGTCGACGACAGCACCAGCTCCGCGTCTATGCCGAACTTGCCACGCAGCTCCTGCTGCCACTGTTCCGCCAATGCGGGGGAGCACAGGACAGCCAGGCCCGAGGCCTCGCCCTGCGCGAGGAGTTCACTCGCGATCAGTCCCGCTTCGACGGTCTTGCCGATGCCGACGTCGTCGGAGATCAGCATGCGGACCGTCTTCTGGCGCAGGGCCATCAGCAGCGGCACGAGCTGGTAGGCGCGCGGCTCCACCGCCATGCCGGCCAGCGAGCGGAACGGGCCCGCGCCGGAGCGAAAGCCGATCCGCAGGGCCGTGCGCAGCAGGCCGGCCGCCCGCTGGTCCCCGAGGTCGCTTGCCTCCGGCGCGGCGAACCGGGCCTCCTCGACCGTCTCGAACGCCGGGAACACGGCGGCGACATCGTCGTCCGAACCACCGAGCGGACGAAGGACGAGCAGGTCGGGCTCGCTCTCGGGGAGCACCACCCATTCGCGGCCGCGGGCCTTCACCAGGGAACCGGCGGAGTACGTGAGTGCCATGTGTGTCTTCAAGTCCTCGAAGAGAGTGCGGGGAGGTGGTGGTAGTGCTCAGTTGGCGGAGGGGGCGCCGAAGTAGCGGGCGTTCGCTGCGGCGATCGCGTCCCAGTCCGCGCCGTGCGGGAAGCGGACCACATCCCAACTGGCGTTGAAGAGCCGGTCCTCGGCGTCCTCGTCCCGGAAGGTGTCCTGTTCCTTGCCGAGTGTGTCCACGAAGACGGCCACGTTCCCGCCGGGCAGCCGGTACACGAAGTCGGGCTGTGCGTTCGCCTCGGTGAGGAACGGCCCGGCCTCGTCCGGCAGGTTCAGTCCCCGTGCCTTCGCCCAGCCCAGGAAGTCACCGCGCGCGGCCAGTTCGGCGGCGGCCGTCGCCTCGACGGCAGTCGGTGCCGCCGGAACCTTCTCCACCAGCCGCCGGTACTGCTCCGACCGCGACTCACCCCGCGACTCGCGCTCGGCCGTTCCCGAGGCGAACCGCACCAGCAGATGCCGGGCCGCATGGCGGTTGATCAGCGCGTGGTCGAGCTGGTTGCCGTACGTCAGCAGGCACTCATAGCAGCCGAGCGCGCACGGCCGGTCCGGGTGCGGGCCGCCCAGATCGGTGCCGTCCTCATCGAAGTGGCAGATCGACAGCGCGTATCGGGCGGCCTTCGCCAGGGCGTCCGGCTCCGCCTGGAGGCGGCGCAGTACGCCCGCGCCGCCCTCCGCGGCCTCCATGAACAGGAACCGGTTCCGCGGTCCGCCGTCCGGTGGCAGCAGCTCGCTTGACAGCTCGGCGTCCTCCAGCTCGAACGCGGCTTCGATGCCCCGCTCCAGCGCGTACATGAGGGACAGCGCCTCGGGCTCGGGCAGGGCCTCGTCCAGGGTGACGACGAGGATGTTGCGGCGGTCCTCCACGTACGGGATGACCCGCTTCTTGCGGCGCCGTTCCTTGCCGTCCTCGTCGACCACCGGCAGCTCGCTGGAGTCGCCGGAGGCCTCGGCGGCGTCCTTGTCGTTCATCCAGCGGCCGTCGGCGAGGTCGAGCCAGTAGCCCGCCGGCTCGTCCTTCTTGGCGCGTACCCGGCCGAGGTTGGTGATGCGGACCGTCGCCGAGTCGCCGTACGCCAGGTCGGCCAGCGGCCCGCCCGAGGCGTCCGCCACGGAGGCGTTGAGGCGGCCCTTGCGGGCGCCATGGTCCTGGAAGCGGTACGACATCTCCAGCCGGAAGCCGGCCCGGCGGCGCTCCTCCTCGTCGGAGGAGATCCGTTCACGGCGCGTGGTGTAGACGGTGTGCAGCTGGAGCAGGCCGTAGGTCGCCGCGCCGAGCGGTTCGTCGCACATGTGGCAGCGGTCCTGGCGCTCGGCCGGGTCGTGGTGGTAGCCGCAGTGCGCGCAGCGGCGGGCCTCGCTGGTGGCCAGGTCGCCGGACGAGTCAGGCGGGAGCTGGATGCGGGTCACCTGGTAGCGGGCGCCCTCGTGGTAGATGAGCGCGCCGGGACCGAACTCGCGGATGGCGAGGAAGCGAGGACGCTGGAGGTAGTCGCCGTCACCCCGGCGGCGGCCGATCGTCGGGATGTACGCGGCCAGCGGCAGGCGCGGGAAGCTGTAGCCGGGCAGGAAGCCCTCGGAGGCGAGGTAGCGGTAGGGGTTGAAGTCGGAGAGGACCGACTTGCTGTCGACGCTCTCGTTCATCAGCAGGTTCAGCTGCGTCTCCGCCTCACGGCGGCGTGCGTTGGCCCGGTTGCGGTCGCTCTCCGTGAGGCTGTAGTCCAGGCGCCGCTTGTTCTGGATGTACTGGTCGTCGAGCGCGGCGCGGAACAGCTGCCGCCAGCGGTCGAAGGCTCGGTCGAAGCGCTCCGGCACCGTACGCACCCGGTCCTGGATCCAGTCGTCGTGCCACCACGTCGTGTCCGCGAAGTCCGGCAGCAGGGGGCCGAGCACCCGCAGGGCCGCGTCCACGGTGCGGTGCTGCGCGCTCTCGTCGAGGGAGGCGTCGAGGATGTCGGGCAGCAGCTCCAGCGCGGGGTTCGGGCGGTCGCCGGTGTCCGGGTACGACACGTCCAGGACCTCGGGTATCGCGCGGCCCAGCTTCAGGCCGGCCTCGGCGATCCATATACCCTGCAGATGCGAGAGGACCAGGTCCTCGTTGGCGAGGTCGAGACGCGGGGGCGCCACCGCGCCCGCCACCATCCGCTCCGAGCGGCGGAAGTAGTACTGGTCGTGGCTGTTGCCCGTCGCACAGTACGTCGTCACGAGGGCGGGCTGGCCGCTGCGGCCCGCGCGGCCGGAACGCTGGGCGTAGTTGGCGGGAGTGGGCGGCACGTTGCGCATCATCACCGCGTTGAGGGAGGAGATGTCGACGCCCAGCTCCATCGTGGGGGAGCAGTACAGCAGCTTCAACTCCGCCTTGCGGAACGCCTCCTCGCGCCGCTCCCGCTCCTCCGGGGCGACCTGGGCCGTGTGTTCCCGGGCGAACAGCCCGGACAGCGCGCTTGCCGCCTCCTGGTACAGGTCCCGGAAGAAGGTGTTCACCCGCGGGCCGTCGCCACTGGGGTAGGTGCGGGTCAGTGGGTCGTGGGCGCCCGTCTCGCCCTTGCCGGCGCGCCAGATGAGTGACTGGGCCGCCACCCGGTATCCGGTCGTGGTCGGAGTCGTCGGCCTGCGGTAGCGGCCGCCCGCCCGCTGAGGCGCCTCCGACACCTCCTTCACCAGGCCGTTGGCCGCCAGCACCGTCAGCAGTTCCGCGATCACGAGCTGCAGGTCGTCCGGGGGAAGGTCCTTGAACGAGGTGTCGGCACGCCTGAGGTACTTGCCGAACTTGCCACGTGCCGAGAGGAACAGGCCGGATCGGTCCAGTCCCCGGCCCGAGGACGGATGCGGGTAGGCGGTGCCGACACGCGGCCGGTCGGAGGCGGACAGCACCCACGGGTCCACCAGCCGTTCCTCGCTCGCTCGCTGCAATGCGTCGAAGTCGTCGCGGAAGTACGACACGTCGATGGCGAGCGAACGGCGCATCTCGTTGAGCAGCGCCTTCGTGATCTCCGCCCGCAGCGCCGGGTCGGCGTCCCGCAGCGCCGTGTGCGTGTGCGCCCAGCGGTCCTGCCGGTCGGCGACCCACTGCAGGTCCGCGTAGTCGATCTCCAGCAGACCGGTCTGTTCCAGGTTGGGCATGGTGATGCGCCAGCCGCGCTCCAGGTCGAGGTAGAGCCGGAAGGCGACCACGTCGCGCAGCGTCTTCGCCGCGGCGCGGGCGAGTGACGGCGGCTGGTCGGCGTCGCCGGTGTAGTCGACGGGGGCGATCGCGAGCGCGTTCGTCACCGCGGAGGCCAGCTCCTCATGGGCGAGGCCTGCCTCACCCGCGTCCAAGGCGGCCCGGTACAGCGCCCCGCGCAACTGGGTGATCTGCACGAAGTCGTTGAAGTGGCCCGCCTGGAGGGATGCGTCCTGCCGGTTGTCCACGAAGGTGAGGAGCTTGCGCGCTTCCTTGTCCAGCGCCTCTTCCGGCACGGACTTCAGGGAGCGCACCACCGACGCCGAGATCAGCGAGGTCGCCGACGACCGGCCCTCCTGGTCCAGCGTCGCCAGCTTCGCGAAGTCCCGGCCGCGCGTCTGCTCGTAGGCCACACCGCAGTGCAGACAGAAGAGGAACGGCGACGGGATGAACGCGGCCTGCAGTTCGCCTCGGCCCTCGTAGCCGAGCGGGTCCACGGTGACGGCGCGCGGCACCCGGTCGCGGAACGTCTTCCTGACCACCTCCTGGCCCCTGTCGTCCAGTTCGAGCCAGGACTCCGGCAGCCGGCGGTCGTCGACCGCGTACTGGACGCTGGACGGCCACGGCCGCTCCTGGTCGACGAAGAGGTAGCCGTCGCCCTGGCGCCCGCCCGTGGCGGAGGTGTCCCGTCGGGCCTCGTAGCGGACCTCGCCGTCCTTCTCGGTGCGCCAGACGGTCAGGTACTCCTGCCCACACTCCCGGCAGAACGCCAGCGGCATCAGCAGCTTGCCGCCGCTTCCCGGCTGTTCCAGCTGGTAGGAGCGGGTCAGATGACGCGAGAGCTTGTCCTCCAGGGTGACGTACACGGTGTCGCCCTTGGACAGGAACTGGTGCAGCCGGAACGCGAACAGCGGGCGGTCGGTGACCGGGTGGCGGGCCTGAGAGCCGGCCTCCAGAGTGGCCTCGATGGCATTCGCGCAGTCGTCCTTGGACACCCCCGACCGCTCGGCCAGCTCGCCCGCCGCGACCTCGATCTTGGTGGGCCGGCGCCGCACCAGCCGGCCCGTCGCCTCGTCCGTGGCCAGGCCGAAGCGGGTCTCGATCCAGCGGGCCAACGGGTCACGCACGAGATCGTCGTACGCTCGCGGTGCGGCGGGCGAGGTCAGGCGCTCGGCGGGGACGGCGGCGGGCGCCTCGTCGGTGGCACGTACGAGCGTCTCGCCGATGACGTCCTCGGGGCTGACCGTCGTGCCGAACAGCCTGCTCGCCACGTCGGCGACCACCTTCTTCTGGTCCTCGACGGTGCCTTCGGTCGACATGGTCGCCGAGGTGCCGATGCACTGCACGTGAGGGGCCTGGCAGGCCTCGCGGACCCGGCGGATCAGCAGGGCCACGTCGGCGCCCTGCCGGCCGCGGTAGGTGTGGAGTTCGTCGAAGACGAGGAACTCAAGGCCCTTGGCCATCTTGATGAGGCTGGCCCGGTCGGCGGGCCGGGTGAGCATCAGCTCCAGCATCACGTAGTTGGTGAGCAGGATGTCCGGCGGGTTGTCGCGGATCTCCTTGCGTTTCTCGTCGTCCTCCTGGCCGGTGTAGCGGGCGAAGGTGACCGGCTCGCGGCCCTGGCCGTAGCCGTCGCGGAGGTACTTCTCCAGTTCCTTCAGCTGACTGTTCGCCAGCGCGTTCATGGGGTACACGATGATGGCCCGAACTCGCTTGACCGCTCTCGGACCTTCGGAGTCCCGTTCATGAAGGACGCGGTTCACGATCGGCACGATGTACGACAGCGACTTGCCGGAACCGGTGCCGGTCGTCAGTACGTACGAGGCACCACGCGCGGCGGCGTCGATGGCCTCGCGCTGGTGGCGGTGCAGGGTGAGCGGCCGCCCGTCCGGGACGGTGCCGCCCTCCGTCTTCCCGGCCTGGAAGATGCGGGCGCATTCCTGGTGGAGGGCCTTCTCCCCGACGAGTTCGACGACCGTGCCGCCGCTCTGGAAGAACGGGTTGAGCGACAGCCACGGATCCGGCCACTGCGACTTGTCGTCGAGGTCCTTCTCCATGAACGCGGCGACGCGGTCGTCGCGGATGACGGTGCCGCCCTCGGTGAAGTCGCGGTAGTCCTTGATGAGAGCGCGGTGCACCCCGAAGACGTCCATCGCCGTGCCGGAGGTGGTGACCGGCGCCGGCCGCGGCGCGGGCGTGGACACGACGGCGCGGGCGGCGGTGGCGGCCAGGGACCGCGTCGGATCGAAGGCGCTCCAGTGGGGGAGCCGGGTCTCGTCCCCGTCGCGCACGGCCAGTGGGTACAGGGCGTCACGCACTTCGGCCGCGCTCGCGGGCCGGTCGGCCGGGTCCTTGGCGAGCAGCCGGCCGACGAGGCGGATCAGCTCGGCAGGGATCTCACCGCGGATCACTCCGAGGGGCGTCGGCTCGGCCTCGAGGTGCTTGCGGGCGAGCTCGAACGGCGACTCGCTGACGAAGGGAGGTACCCCGACGAGCATTTCGTACAGCACACAGCCCAGCGCGTACAGGTCGGCGGCCTGGGTCACCTGACGGGCCTCGAACTGCTCGGGCGCCATGTAGCGGGCGGTGCCGACGCTGACGCCGGTGCTGGTCAGCCGGGCCTCGTCCGGGTCGTCGACGATGCGGCCCATGCCGAAGTCGAGGACCTTGACGGTACCGCCCCGGATCAGCATGACGTTCGCGGGCTTCAGGTCGCGGTGCACCACGTCGGCCGCGTGGGCGGCGGAGAGGCCGTCGGCCATCTGGGCGCCGATCGCGGCCACCCAGGAGATGGGCAGCTGGCGCTCCTCCTCGATGAGATCGCGCAGCGTCTCGCCGTCCAGGAACTCCATGGCCAGGTACGGCAGTCCGCCGTCCGCGCTGATCCCTCCGGCGATGAGCCGTGTCAGGTTCGCGTGCTCGAGGCGGCGCATGATGCGCACCTCACGGGCGAACCGGTCCACGGCCTTGTTGTCCGCCCCGGTGTCGATCAGGCCGCCCGTGCGGCGGCGCAGGATCGTCTTCACGGCGACAGAGCGTTCGGCGCTGCCCTCCGGGGCCTGGAGGTCCTCGGCCCGGTGAACCTCCCCCATGTTGCCCTTGCCGATGACCTGTCCGACGCGGAATCTGCCATCGATCAGCTCGTGGCCCACGGCTGCTCCCCTGCCCTCTACTTCCCCGACCCCTAAGGGACTTGCCCCTGTGCCCGCCGCCGCTCCGCCATCCTGACCGAACGGAGAGTGCAGACGCGGTCACCGTACACGAGAAGCCCCAAGTTTCCTAGAGGCATGATGCGTTGACAGTGTTAACGTGACGCCCTTACTGTCTGGCGTGTAAATCACGTTGGGGGTGGGTGGCATGGCGGAGTATCAGGGGGTTGGCGGGCGGGGGGCCTCCGTCACCCGGGCTGCCCTGGCGGAGCTGATGGCTCAGCTCCGCCGGGCCGTGGTCGGCGGAGTCGTGCCGGAGGCGGTGTTCCTGGCGCAGACACGCAGGCTGGGGCTCGGTGAGGACGAGCGGGAGCGCCTGCGGCGTGAACTGCTCAGGCTGAGGGTGCCTGTCCAGAGGAACGTGGTGCATGCAGGCATCGACATTCCAGATGTGGGAAAGGTTGCGCGGAAGCGTGTAGAAATTGTGTTCCCCCGGCTCGATCGGGTGATGCGGCTGCTCGAGCGGTACGCGGACACCGAGGGATACGTGACGTCCCGGGCCCTGGAAGGAGTCGTACGGCTCGCGGGGCTGAACGCACGCGAGGCGGCGGCCCTTCGGGAGGCTGCCAGGGTGCGGCCCGAGAAGCCGTCCGTGGACACGACGGCCGACGCCACGCCCGAAGAGGCGCCCGGAAGGCAGGAGGCGGCCAGTGGCGGCCGGGCCGCAGGAGAGATGTCGGCCTTCGAGGAGCCTTCGGTCGCGGAGGAGCAGGGCTCACCGGAGCAGGTGGGCG
Source organism: Streptomyces sp. NPDC048191 (assembly GCF_040652655.1). Lineage (NCBI taxonomy): Bacteria > Bacillati > Actinomycetota > Actinomycetes > Kitasatosporales > Streptomycetaceae > Streptomyces > Streptomyces sp. NPDC048191. The sequence goes on along the minus strand of NZ_JBEZMO010000025.1, from coordinate 56,084 downwards.
AGCCGCCGGAGGACTTCCTGCCCGAGCCGTCCGGAACGGTCGTACGGACTGACGCGGACGTGGCCGCCGCAGTGGCCGCGGCACGGGCCGTCATGCGTGAGGACCGCATGCGCCGTCGGCCGGAGAACCGCCTGCTCACCGCGCAGGAGGAGGTCGGGCTCGCCGTGCTCGTCAGGGGCGCGGCGAACGAGGAACCCGACCAGGAAACGCTCAGCGCCCTGCCTCCGGAAGACATCAGGATTCGCGCGCGGGACTGCCTGGTCGTGCACAACCAGAGACTCGTCCACAGCCTTGTTCCCCGCTATCTGGAGCAGGGGCTGGACTACGACGACCTGTTCCAGCACGGAGCGCTGGGGCTGATGCGGGCGGCGCGCAAGTTCGACGCGGCCAAGGGGTTCAAGTTCTCGACCTACGCGACGTGGTGGATCCGGCAGTCGATCACCCGGGGTCTCTGGGACGAGGGAACCGTCATTCGCATCCCCGTCCACATGCACGAACGGATCCGCAAGGTGGCGGGCGCCGAACGGACTCTCGCGGCGCAGGGAAGACCGGCGACCACGGCCGACGTAGCCGTGCTGTGCGACCTGAGTCTGAGCAAGGTCGAAGAGGCCCGGAGACTGAGCCGACGTACCGACTCCCTGGACCGCGTGATCGGGGACGGGGCGACCCTCGGGGACTTCGTCGCGCGTACCCGGGCCGTGCCGCCGTTCGAGGAGCAGGTGCACAACGCCCTGCTCCTCACAGAGGCCATGACCGTGGTGGACACATTCTCCGGCCGGGACCACCGGATCCTCGTACGGCGCCTGGGGCTCGACGACGAGCCACCGTCGACCCTGGACCAACTGGGCGGCGAGTTCGGTGTGACGCGGGAGCGCATCAGGCAGCTGGAGGTCAAGCTGGTGCCCGAGCTGCGGGAACGCCTGCGCAGGGCGCGTCTTCTCCGTGTCGGTGGCTCGTCGGTGCCCGAGGAGTCCGGGAACGCACGGAGCGTCTCCACCGGTGCTGCACGTCGCCGCGTCTCTCGCGCGGCCCGTCCGGCTCGTCTCGTCCGCGCCGTCGGTCCGGCAGCTCGTTCTCTGGCCGCCCCGCCCAGCGGCCGGGCCACAACGGAGGCCGAGATGCCTCCGGCCGGCGGGATGACGACGGACAGGGCGACGTCCGTGGACGCGGCGGACCGGGCCAGGGCCCGTCGGCCGGCCGATGAGCCGTCCGGCCAGGCGGGGCTCGCGAACTACGCGCTCGCCGCTGTCGGAGGTCCGGGACTTGCCGAGATCCTCGGACCACCGGCGGCCGACGCGGTGCTGAGGATCGCGCGCGAGCGCGAGCCGGCCGACCACAGCGTGCTCATGGCGCTTGAGGTGCTGCGCCGTGTCTTCGACGCCGTTGCCGAGGCCGGGTTGCGGCCCGAGGACTTCCTGGACCGCTCTTTCGAGGCGCTCTGTGGCGTCACGCCACGGGCCTACCTCGCCCGCAAGCCGTTGGTGCACGGCGAGCCCCGGCTGGCGATGCGCGACGCCCTCCGGGAGTTCCTGGCCGCACCGCGGGCCCTCGCGGAGGCGGTGACGGCGGAAGGCGAGGCGGAGGCGCCGGCCCCGCCGGAAGCAACCGATCAGAGGTCGGCTGAGCTGGAACCGACCGAAAGGGCGCCGACCGGGCCGGAGCAGACAGCCGACCAGCCGGCGTGCGACGCCCCGACGGCCGCTGCCGACGAGCCCGACGCGGAGGCGGCCGAATCGCAGCAGAGCCGGACCACCGCGGGTGCCGCCGAGACCCCGGCGGGTGCGGCAGATGCCGAGGAGACCGCGGCGGATGCCGTCGGCACCGATGACATGCCGGTGCGGACGCAGTACACCGCCGACTGGCACAAGGCACGGGAGCTGACGGCGCCGCCCTTCGGTGGGGGATTGGTCTGGCTCGCCGAGTACGCGCTGCTCGCCGTCGGGCATCTGCAGCTGGCCGTGCTGCTCGGCTCGTCCGCCGCGGACGCCGTGGTCAGGGCCGGGCGGGAGCGGGGCATGCTCGACCGTCGTGTGATCAGCGCCCTGGAGGTACTGCAGGGCGTCTTCGATGTGCTCAGGGAACTCGAGCTCCGGCCCGAGCACTTCTTCGAGTGGACGTCCGAGGCCCTGGGCGGGACGACGCCGCGTGCGTACCTTGCTGCGAAGCCTCTGGTGGACAACGCGTCACGGCTCGCGATCCAGGACGCCCTGAACGAGTTCGCGTCGGTGCGGGTGACAGGGAGCGATGCCGATGCCGATGCGGAGAACGGGGACGGCGGTGCTTCGCAGGACGCTCCGGTTGAGACCGGGGAGGATGTCGAGCGGCGGCTCGCCGAGGCCCACGCCAGGCACGAGGCGGAAGTCGCGTGCCTCACGCAGGCCCATGAACGTCGCATCGCCGAGGAACGGCAGGCAGCCGACGCTCGTGTCACGGCCGCCCTGGCGCAGGCGGAACAGCAGCTCGACAGCTGGGAAGAGATCCTGCTGAACCGCGCGGACAAGGCGCTGGCCCGGCGGGAGCAGTACCTGCGACGTCAGGCCGACGAGCGCGTCGCGCGGCTCAAGGAGGAGCAGCGTGAGGCGACCGTCGCTGCCACGCGCCGCGCGCAGGAACGCATCGTGGACCTGGAGATCCGGTTGCGGCACACGGAATCGGCGGCGTCCACGGCCGGGGCCGAGCGAGTCTCCCGTTTCCAGGCCCGGGCCGAGGAAGCGGAGCAGCGGCTGCGCCGGTACCGCGAGGAGACCGAGGCGCGCATCGCGCACCTCGAAGCCCGGCTGCGGCAGGCCGAGACCCGCCTCATCGCCCGGGACCGGGCGATGTACGAGGCCGGGCAGCGTGCCGCCGCCGACGTCGAGCAGGCCCAGCAGTGGGCCGAGGCGGCGGAGCGGCGGGCCGAAGCACTCGTGTCGGCCGCCGACCAGGCGGAAGCCCGCGCGGCGCAGGGTCAGCAGATCGCTGCCGCACGCCTCGCACAGGTCGAGCACGACGCCTGGGCCCGGATCAGCGAGTTGCAGGCGCAGCTCGCCGCCCTGCAGGCACCGGCCGCCGGCCGGGCGTCTTTGAGGGATCGCTGGCGCCGGCCCTGAGCACGAGCCTCGCCCTTCCCCCCTTTTCGAACTTCTCGATCAGTTCCCAGGAGCACCATGGACGCCCGGCAAGAGCTCGTCGACTACCTGCACCGCCAACTCGTCGGCCCGGCAGTCGGAGAGCAGGAGATCCTCGACGCCCCGCCCGACCGGCAGTACCTCATGGGCACCCTGTACCCACAGGAAGCCGATCTGCAAAGACAGTTGGACCTCGCGGCGGAGGAGCCGGACGGCCCGGGCACGGAAGCACGCGCCGACGACACGGCTCCCTCCACGGACCCCGTTCCCGAGGCCAACTCCTGGCTGCCCTCTTCCCTGGGGCTGAGCTTCTACACGGACACGACCACGGTCACCGTCGGCTGCTCAGGGGCCCGGTACGAGACGAAGGCGGCGACGGGTGACCGGGGCCGGCGCTGGAAGCGGGTTCCGCTCCGCTCCGAGACCCACACGCTCGGACCGGAGCGCGACCGCGTGCCCGTACTCGACGGCCGGGCGGAAATCCGCGTGCGCCGCCGGACGTTCCGGGGTGGACACCTGGTCACCGTGGCCCTGGTCAACGCCGCCCACCACGAGCAGGCCCTCGGCAAGGCCGCGCAGTGGGACCGCATGCTGTTCCAGGTGGGCCTGGAGGCACGGCCCGTGGAGGGTGCCGTACTGCCGTACCCGAGCGTTCGCCTGGCCAGCCGCGACCCCGAGGAACAGGAACTGCGGCTGCAGTACCGGCACGTCCGGACCCATGCCGTCGGGCACGGGTGCGCGGTCGAGGAGCAGCGCGACGAGGACTCGGGGCAGGTGACCGGGGTGAAGGCCGCCGTCATGCCGCAGGCCGAGGTCAGCGGTACCAAGGCCGCGGGCCTCACCGGCACGCCCGTCCTCAATGTCCTGCACCTCGCGGACCCCCTGGTTTCCGTGGCGCAGCTCCGCGAAGAGCTGGGCGAGTTCGCGGCCCACTACCGCGCCTGGTACGTGGGCCAGCTCAACACCGACATCCCCGAGTGGGGACGCGAAGCCGCCGACCGGATTCTCGGCCGCGTCCACACCGCGGTCACCCGCATCGAATCCGGTGTGCGCACGCTCTGCGACCCGGACCGCCCCGAACTCCTGCGTGCCTTCCGGGCCGCGAACCGTGCCATGGCGTTGCAGATGCGGCACTCCGCTCGCGACCAGGCCGGCGAGCGGCGTGCCCGGCGCGACCCGGTGCTGCTCGACCCGGCGCCGAACCCGGAGGCGACCTGGCGGCCGTTCCAGCTGGCGTTCTTCCTGCTCGCCATGGACGGCGTCGCCGACCCGCGGCATCCGGACCGGGACGTCACCGACCTCATCTGGTTCCCCACCGGCGGTGGAAAGACCGAGGCGTACCTGCTGCTGGCCGCCTTCGTCATGGTCCTGCGGCGCGCCGCACCCGACGGTGGCGGGACCGCCGTCCTCAGCCGCTACACCCTCAGCCTGCTGACGACGCAGCAGTTCCAGCGCGCGGCCACCACGGTCTGCGCTCTGGAGACCCTGCGCCGCGCCGACCCCGAGACCTATGGAGAGGAACCGTTCTCCATAGGCCTCTGGGTGGGCGAGGCCACGTCTCCGAACTCCTACGACACGGCCCGTACCAAGTTCGAGGAGGTCCGCCGGGCTGCCAAGCCGGACGACGTGTTCATCCTGGACCGGTGTCCCTGGTGCGGCACGCGCATCGTTCCCTCCCACAAGTCGCCCGACATCGGCGACTACGGTGTGCGTGCGACCGCCGACTCCTTCGCCTTCCACTGCCCGCGCGACGACTGCGCCTTCCACGACGAGCTGCCCGTCGGCGTCGTGGACGAGCAGCTCTACGACCGTCCGCCCACGTTCGTCCTGGGCACCGTGGACAAGTTCGCCCGGCTGGCCTGGGAGCCGCGCGCGGGGCGGCTGTTCGGCGCCGGGACCGGGAACCTCCCGCCGTCGCTCGTCATCCAGGACGAGCTGCACCTGCTCACCGGCCCCCTCGGTACGACCGTCGGCCTGTACGAGTCGGCCGTGCTCGGTCTGTGCACCACGCCCGAGGGCGTCGGACCGAAGGTGGTGGCCTCCACGGCGACCATCCGCCGCTCCGGTGAGCAGATCCGCGCGCTGTACGGCAGCGACGTGCAGCTCTTCCCGCCTGCCGGACTCGACGCCAGGCACTCGTACTTCGCCGAACCCGACAGGACGCGTCCCGGACGGCTCTACCTCGGCGTGATGGCCCAGGGCCACACCGCGGGCCGCGCCTCCGTGGCCACCGCCGCGGCCATGCTCCAGGGCGCCTGGGAACTGCCCCTGGACCACCGCGACGACTACTGGACCCTGGTCGCCTACCACCACAGCCTGCGCGAACTCGGGCGTACCGTCACGGCCGCTGCCGACGACATCCCGGCCCAGCTCAAGGGACTGGACTCGGGATCCGGCTCCGGAATACGGGAGTTGAGTGACCATCAGGTCCAGGAGCTGACCAGCAACCTGCTGCGGGCGGAGCAACCCGTCCTGCTCGACCGGCTCGAGAAGAGCTGGAGGGACGAGCAGTCGGTGTCCTTCCTGCCCTGCACGAACATGCTCTCCGTGGGCGTCGACGTGAAGCGGCTCGCCCTCATGCTCATGCAGGGCCAGCCCAAGACGACGGCCGAGTACATCCAGGCCACCAGCCGGGTGGGCCGGCACACCGTGCCCGGACTCGTCGTCACGTTCTTCAACGCCACCCGGCCCCGCGACCGCTCGCACTACGAGACGTTCGACGTCTATCACCGGTCGCTCTACCGACACGTCGAACCGACCAGCGTCACGCCCTGGTCCGTACCCTCGCGGCGCCGAGCCCTGCACGCGGCGCTCGTCATCCTCGTACGGCATCGCCTCGGCCTGTCCGCGGAGAACCAGGCGGGCCGGATCCTCGACCGGATGCCCGAGGCGGAGGCGCTGCTGGACGAGTTGTCGGCGCGGGTGGTGACCGCCGGTGAGTCCGTCTCGGCAGACGCCGTGCGCAAGGAACTCGGTGAACTCCTCGCCGCCTGGGAGGAAGCCGCCCGCGAGGCGCGCAAGGACGGCCGGGAGCTGTACTACCGCAACCAGGGCAAGGGTCAGTCCAACCTCATCAAGAGCTTCGAGCAGCGCTACGGCCTGTGGGAGACGCCCAACTCCATGCGCAACGTCGACCGTGAATGCCAGGTCATGGTGAAGGGAGCGGACCTGTGAGCCGCACACTACGGGTACGTCAGTCGCAGACCGTCCTGCCGTTCGGTGTCGGGGCCGTCTTCGACATCCAGGGCGAGTCGTTCGTGGCCACCGGCATCGGCGACTGGCCGCAGCGGGCCAAGCAGCACGTGGAGTCGCCCCGGCTCGCCACCCGCCTCGGGGTCACGGGCTTCTACGCCGCCCCGCCCACCGCCAACGAACGCTACGACGTCCCGGACGCACCCGGCGCTCCCTACATCCGCTTCCCCGCCTGGCTCTTCTGCGGGGCGTGCCGACGCATGAAGCGCTGGCGCATCGCGGACGAGAAGCCGGGACAGCCGCCGCGCTGCCCGTCGTGCTCGCCGGGCCCCACGCTGGCGCCCATGAGGTTCGTGCAGATCTGCTCCGCCGGTCACCTCGGTGACATCGACTGGTGGTTCTGGGCCCACTCGCGGCGCGAGGCCACTGAGCGCACGGAATGCGAAGAACGCGAGAAGCTGCGGTTCCTGGTCTCCGAGCGGGCCTCCGGCCTCGAGGCCCTCTCCGTCGCGTGCACGGCGAAGGCCTGCGGAGCCTCCCGCGACCTGCTCGACATCCTCGGCACGCACGGCATGCGCTGCTCCGGACGCAACCCGTGGCAACGGGCGAACGAAGCCGTGGAATGCGTCAAGCCCATCCAGATCGTGCAGCGCACCGCCGGCAATCTGTACTACCCCATCGTGCACTCGGCCCTCGACATACCCGAGACGGAAACTCCGATGTACCCCGACGAGCAGGTCGCGAGCCGGGTACGCGAGCACGACCTGTGGGTTTCCCTGTGCAAGGTCGCCGCCACTCCGCGCGCCGAGGTCTTCCGCGAAATGATCAAGGATGACACCGGAGCGGACGATGCCCTGCTGGATCTGCTCCTGGCCGACGAGACCGGACAGCCTGCGGCACCGGCTCCCGGATCGGCGGCCGCACCTGCACGTCCCGATCTCAGCCGCGAGGAGTGGGAGGCGTTCATGGCACCCGTCCCGCCTGCCACCCGGGACTTCGCGCTGCGCGAGACCACGCTCGGCCTGGCCCAGGAGACCACGGAACCCTGGGTGGGCCTGCGGCGCGGCATCGGACGGATCCTGCTCGCCGACCGGCTGCGCGAGGTGCGCGCCCTGTCCGGCTTCACACGGGTCTCGCCGGACGCCACCGTCGTACCCGCCGACACCTCCCGGCGCCTGAAGTGGCTTCCCGCCGTCGAGGTCTTCGGCGAGGGCATCTTCCTCACCCTCGACAAGGACACGCTGAGGAGCTGGGAAGCCGACGACCGGGTGGTGCGACGGGTCGCCGGGATGCGGGCCGACCTCGACCGCGCCTTTCAGAAGGACCGGCTTCAGGCCCTCACCGGCGCGGAGCTCTCCCCGAGGTTCGTCCTGCTGCACACACTCGCGCATCTCCTCATCCGCCAGCTCTCCTTCGAGTCCGGCTACACGACGGCGAGCCTGCGCGAACGCATCTATGCCCGGCCAGAACAGGACCAGTACGGCATCCTCGTCTACACCGCGGCCGGCGACGCCGAGGGCACGCTCGGCGGACTCGTGCGCCAGGGCGAACCGGCGCGGCTGGCGGAGACGCTGCTGCGCATGACCGAAGCAGCCGCCTGGTGCTCCGCCGACCCACTGTGCGCCGAGCATTCCGGACAAGGCTTCGGCAACCTCAACCGGGCCGCCTGCCACGCCTGCGCCTTGCTGCCCGAGACGAGTTGCGAATCCGGCAACACGCTGCTCGACCGTGCCCTCGTCGTGGGCGGGGAGCAAGTGCCGGGCTACTTCGAGCCCATCGTCACCGCCGCCCGGACAGCGGCGGCCGCAGCCCTGGAGCAGCCCACGCCATGACGCTCACCTACCTCGACCTCGGTCCGGCCCAGCGAGCCGCGCTCGACAGCCTGCCGTTCGACGGCAACCACCTGATCAGCGGCCCGCCGGGCAGCGGCAAGAGCCTGCTGGCAGCCCAGCGCGCCGTCATGCTCTCACTCACCGGCACCCCGGCCGTCCTGCTCACACGGTCTTATCTGCTGCACCAGTCCCTGTCGTCCGTCGTCCACGCACTGGGGCCGAGGGACCGCGGCGTGCGCGTGGCCACGGCGCACTCATGGCTCGCCGACTGGTACGGCCCGAAGGCTCCACGGGCTGAGGACGGCTGGTACGACTGGGCCGCCTTCTACCAGCGGGCCGCCGAAACCGAGCCCCCTCCCGGTCTCACCCTGGTCGTCGACGAGGGACAGGACCTTCCCCCCGGGTTCTACCGCCTTTGCAGGGTCCTCGGGGCCAGGGTCACGGTGTTCGCCGACGAGTGCCAGCGCCTCACCGACGCCAACTCCACCCTGGCGGAGATCGTCCAGCGCCTTGGTGACTGCACACGCCTGGAGCTCGACGGCAACCATCGCAACACCCGTCAGATCGCCGCATTCGCCGCCCACTTCCACACCGGGGCCGGCCTGCCCGTGCTGCCCGACCGCGACGGCCCCTGGCCACGCCTTCACCGCCTGCCCGACCGCGGCGCCGCGGATCTTCTGGTCACGCTGGCCCAGCGGCACCCCGACCACACCATCGGCGTGATCGTGAACTCCACACACACGCAGTTCTCGCTCCTGGGCAGTCTGGAGCGCAGAGCACCGCGCCTCAAGCCGCAGCTGTACACCTCCCAGGCCACCGGGGGCCGGTACCGCACCCTGGACCTCGCTCGTCCGGGCATCGTCCTGGTCCACCGCGCCAGCGCGAAGGGGCTCGGATTCGACACGGTCGTCATCCCCGACACCCACACCGATGCGGCTGTGGATCCCACCTCGGCAGCCCTGCGGATGACGTACTACGTGCTGGCCACCCGTGCCCGGCATGAACTCCACCTCGCCCACGAGGGCGAGCACGAGCCGCCGCTGCTGGCTCAGATCGGGACGGGGGAGCTGGTGCGCGGCTGAACCATGTGCGATCCGGGGCCGGGAGACACGGATGTGACAGGTGCCGCGTGGTGACCGCCGTACCGGTCAGTGACTGAACAGAGCATCGATGCCACACGTATCCCCCCACCGTGGGAGGATCCCTCACCATGAGCGCGTCCCCGGCGGTGAGGAGTCTGCGTGCCGCGGTGTTCGCCGCGGTGTGCGTGCTGCTCGCTGCCGCCGGGCACGGGCTGGCCATGGGGGACATGCCGCCGCTGTGGGCCGACGGCGTCGGCTTTGGTGCCGTCTTCGTGTTCGGCTGGGTGCTCAGTCGGCGTGAGCGGTCGTTGCCCGGCATCGGCGCGGCCATGCTCGCCACCCAGGCGGGGCTGCACTTCGGCTTCGGCGCGGCCCACCGGACGGCCGGACCGACGCACTCGTACGCCATGCACATGGCATCCATGTCGGGGCACGCCATGGCCGGCATGCCGGCCGATGCGATGCCCCACCCCGCCCCCGCCCACGCCACCGCCGCCCACCTCCTCGCCGCCCTCGCGGCGTCCTGGTGGCTGCGGCGGGGGGAGGCCGCGCTGTGGTCGGTGCTGCGGCGGGCCGTCGCGCTCGTGCCCCGGCTCATCGCCTGGTGGCGCGACACCCCGCTGCCCGCCTCTGTCGAGCACGCCCCGCGCATGCCGACGGCCCCCCGACCGCCCCGCCTGACCCTCCTGCGGCACGCGGTCAGCAGACGCGGGCCCCCGGTCCCGATCCCGTACTCGCTCTGACACCCCTCACACGTCACTCGTACGGAGATCGAAACATCATGGCCATGCCACGCTGCACGCTGCGCCGCGCCGGAACCGTCGCCGCCCTCGCCGCCACCACGGTCCTGCTCGCCGCCGGTGCCGCCGCCGCGCACGTCACCGTCCACCCCGAGAGCTACGCCAAGGGAGCCACCGACGGTGTGCTGACCTTCCGCGTCCCGAACGAGGAGGACAAGGCCTTCACCACCAAGGTGCAGGTCTTCCTGCCCACCGACCATCCCGTCCTCGGCGTGCTCGTCCACCCGCAGGACGGCTGGACCGCCAAGGTCACCACCGCCAAGCTGAAGACGCCGGTCAAGACCGACGACGGCACCATCACCGAGGCCGCCTCCGAGATCACCTTCAGCGGGGGGAAGATCGGCGCCGGGGAGTACGAGGACTTCAACGTCGCTTTCGGTCAGCTGCCTGATGACACCGGCCAGTTGGTGTTCAAGACGCTGCAGACGTACTCCGACGGCAAGGTGGTGCGCTGGATCGAGGAACCGGCCGGCGGCGACGAGCCGGAGAACCCCGCCCCGGTGCTGAAGCTGACGGCCGGGGACGCCAGCGGCACACCCGCGGCCGCCAGGACCGCCACCGCCGGCACCGCCAAGGCCGCCGACACCGGCGACTCCACCGCCCGTGGGCTCGGCGTCGCCGGGCTGGTCGTCGGAGTGCTCGGCCTCGCGGCCGCCGCGTTCGCGATCGTACGGAGCCGGGCCGCACGGTCGTAGCCGTCACCCCACGCCGAAGGGCCCGGACCGTACCCCGGTCCGGGCCCTTCCCCCTGCCGGCGTCGCTCAGCGCGCCGCCAGCTCCAGCAGCTCCGTCCCGGCCGCCGCCTCCACGGATATGCGGGAGGTGCGCCACAGCCACCACACGTCCCGGCCGAAGGACCACAGCAGCGAGCCGAGGGCCATGAGCACGATCGCGAGGTTCGCCGGGTGCGGGAGGAGCTGCGCGCCCGCCAGGAGCAGGGCGATGCCCTGGACGGCGGCGACGGTCTTGCGCGCGAAGGACGGCGGCAGCGGGGCGTTCAGCCAGGGGGCGAACCGGGCCGCGGCGACGAACGCGTAGCGCATGCCGCCGATCAGGAGCACCCATGGGCCGAGCTGCACGGACACGTACACGCTCAGCACCAGGATCAGGAACGCGTCGACCTCCATGTCGAAGCGCGCGCCGAGCGCGGTCGACGTACCCGTGCGGCGGGCCACCTTGCCGTCGACGCCGTCCAGGAGCAGGGCGACCGCGGTCAGGCCGACCAGCAGGGTCACCGGCGGAGCGCTCTCGAAGGAGTCCGCGACCAGCGCGGTCACCCCGCCCACCAGGGTCGCCCGGCCGAGCGTGACGCGGTTCGCCGGGCCGAACGAGCGCAGGCAGGAGCGGTGCAGGGCGCGTGCCAGCACCGCCCAGGTGGCGAACGCGAATGCCAGCCCTGTCAGCCAGCCGGCGGGCCCCATGCCTATCGCCGTGCCGAGCAGGGCGAGCAGCAGCAGCTGTATGCCCGCTCCCACAGCGGTCTCCTGCTGGGGCCTCGCGTCGTACGTGTTGTTCAGGGCCACCGCACACCCTCCGGCCGAGTGACAGAGTCGATCACGCCGCGTACTGTGCGCGGCCTGTGCACTTCTCGGTACGTGAACAACTTCCCTACTGTTCAGGAGGATGCCGATGAACCGTTCGGCCCGCGCGTTCTGGCTGCGCTCACCCGGCCACGGCGAGCTGCGTGACCTCACCCTCGCGGAGCCCGCCGAGGGCGAGGTCCTGGTGCGTGCCCTGTACTCCGGGGTGAGCCGCGGGACCGAGACCCTGGTCTTCCGCGGCGGGGTCCCGGAGAGCCAACACGCCGCGATGCGGGCGCCGTTCCAGGAGGGTGACTTCCCGGGTCCGGTGAAGTACGGCTACCTCAGCGTCGGCGTGGTGGAGGAGGGCCCGGATGCGCTGCTCGGGCGAACCGTTTTCTGCCTGTATCCGCACCAGAGCCGTTACGCCGTTCCGGTGAACGCCGTGACCGTCGTGCCCGACCGGGTGCCCGCCGCGCGTGCCGTCCTCGCCGGCACCGTGGAAACCGCCGTGAACGCCCTGTGGGACGCCGCGCCGCAGATCGGCGACCGGATCGCGGTGGTCGGCGGCGGCATGGTCGGCTGCTCGGTGGCCGCCCTGCTCGCCCGTTTCCCCGGCATCCGGCTGCAGCTCGTCGACGCCGACCCGGCCCGCGCCAAGACCGCCGAGGCCCTCGGCGTGGACTTCGCCACGCCGGAGGGCGCCCTCGGCGACTGCGACCTCGTCGTGCACGCCAGCGCCACCGAGGCCGGCCTCACCCGCGCCCTGCAACTCCTCGCCCCGGAGGGTACGGTGGTGGAACTGAGCTGGTACGGCGACCGGCGCGTCGCCCTGCCGCTCGGCGAGGCCTTCCACTCGCGCCGGCTCACCGTGCGCAGCAGCCAGGTCGGCACCGTCTCCCCGGCGGCCCGCGCCGGCCGCACGTACGCCGACCGGATGGCGCTCGCCCTCGATCTGCTCGCCGACCCGGCACTGGACGCGCTCATCACCGGGGAGAGCGCTTTCGAGCAACTCCCGGACGTCATGCCGAAACTCGCCTCGGGCGACATCCCCGCCCTGTGCCACCGGATCCGGTACGCCGAGACGGGCCTGACCTGAGAAAAGAGTGAGAGAGGGCTGAACACGGGGAAGCGAAGAGCCGTACTACACGGCATCCCCCGACGGGTAAGGACAGGGGGACCAGACGCGTCGTACCTGGAGGGACGTCCGTTGTTCAGCATCACCGTCCGCGATCACATCATGATCGCCCACAGCTTCCGCGGCGAGGTGTTCGGACCTGCGCAGCGACTGCACGGCGCCACGTTCCTGGTGGACGCCACCTTCCGCCGCGAGCAGCTGGACGAGGACAACATCGTGGTGGACATCGGCCTGGCCACCCAGGAACTGCGGCTCATCACCGCCGAGCTGAACTACCGCAACCTCGACGACGAACCCGACTTCGCCGGCGTCAACACCTCCACCGAGTTCCTCGCCAAGGTCATCGCCGACCGGCTCGCCGAACGCGTCCACAAGGGCGCCCTCGGCGAGGGTGCCAAGGGCCTCGCGGGCATCGCCGTCACGCTGCACGAGTCGCACATCGCCTGGGCGAGTTACGAGCGTGGCCTGTGACCGGGACGACCACGGAGCGGACCCGTCTATCCTATGTGCCGGTGCAGACCGGCACCGTCGAGAACGCCGGAATCACCCCCATGTCCCTGCGCACCGTGCACTTCGTCCTGCCGGGCGGCGTCGACGACCCGACGGCGCCCAGCGGCGGCAACGCCTACGACCGCCGGGTCTGCCTGGACCTGCCCGGCTTCGGCTGGCAGGTCACCCGGCACACCGCACCCGGCAGTTGGCCGTGCCCCGACCAGACCGCCCGCGACCACCTCGCCCGCACCCTGGGGGACCTGCCGGACGACGCGGTGGTGCTGCTGGACGGGCTCGTCGCGTGCGGCGTCCCGGAACTCGTCACCCCGCACGCCGACCGCCTGCGCCTGGCCGTGCTCGTCCACCTCCCGCTCGGCGACGAGACGGGCCTCGACCCGGACGTCGCCGCCGGCCTCGACGCCCGCGAGCGCGCCGTGCTGCGCGCCGCGCCCGCCGTCGTCGCGACCAGCGACTGGGCCGTGCGCCGGATCGTCTCCCACCACGGACTGGCCCCCGAACGGGTGCACGTCGCCGCGCCCGGCGCCGACATCGCCCCCCTCGCGCCCGGCACCGACGGCGTCTCCCGGCTGCTGTGCGTGGCCGCGGTCACCCCGCGCAAGGGCCAGCACCGGCTTGTGGACGCGCTCGCGGCCGTACGGGACCTGCCGTGGACGTGTGAACTCGTCGGCGGCCTCGGCCACGACCCCGACTACGTCACCCATCTGCGCACCCTCATCGACCGGTACGGCCTCACCGACCGGCTGCACCTGACCGGCCCCCGCTCCGGCGCCGACCTCGACGCCACGTACACCGCCGCCGACCTGATGGTCCTCACCTCCTACGCCGAGACCTACGGCATGGCGGTCACCGAGGCCCTGGCCCGCGGCATCCCGGTCCTCGCCACCGACGTGGGCGGCCTGCCGGAGGCGGTCGGCCGCGCCCCCGACGGCGGGGTGCCCGGCATCCTCGTGCCGCCGGAGGACCCCGCCGCGCTCGCCGCCGAACTGCGCGGCTGGTTCGGCGAGCCCGACGTGCGCCGCCGGCTCAAGGCCGCGGCCCGCGGCCGCCGCGCCGCGCTCGACGGCTGGGCCACCACCGCCCGCAGCCTGGCCGCGGTCCTCGCCCGGCTCCCCGAAGCCCCGAGGAGGGCGGCATGACCCGGCCCAGGGCCACGTCGAACGGCATGGCGTCGATCCCGGCCCAGGCCGGACCGAGGGACACGACACCGGAGCACAGGAGCGAGAGCGAGGTGGAGTCGGTGCGCGGGACCGAGGACCAGGTCGAGGCCGGTCGCGGTGAGGCACCAGCCCCGGTCGCGCCGGTGCGTGCCGAGGCGTCCGGGGCCGCGGACGACGCCCGGGACGCCGGGGGCACCGCCGGCGCGGCGCACGGTGCCGAGTCCTCCGTCGTCGCCGGGGCCGGGCCCGTCGCCCGTCCCGGTGAGCGGGCCACCGTACGGCTGCGCGACGACGAGCCCGCGGAACCGCCCCGGTACGCGCCCGAATGGCTGCAGCTCAGGGAACCGGCCGACGCGGCCGCCCGCGCCCAGGACCTGCTGGATCCCCTGCGGATCCGGCTGGCGAACCTGCCGGGCCGCACCGGCGCGCTGGCCGTGCACGACCTGGGCTGCGGCACCGGCTCGATGGGCCGCTGGCTCGCGCCCCGCCTGGACGGAGCCCAGCACTGGGTCCTGCACGACCGCGACCCCTACCTGCTGCACTTCGCCGCCGTGGCCTCCCCGCGCTCCACCGCCGACGGCAGCGGCGTCACCGTGGAGACCCGGCGCGGTGACGTGGCCCGGCTGACCCCGGACGCGCTGGCGGGGGCCTCGCTGGTCACCGCGTCCGCGCTGCTCGACGTCCTCACCCGCGAGGAGGTCGTCACCCTCGTCGACGCCTGCGCCGGGGCCGGCTGCCCCGCGCTGCTCACCCTGTCCGTCGCCG
Organism: Streptomyces sp. NPDC048191; assembly: GCF_040652655.1. Taxonomy (NCBI): domain Bacteria; kingdom Bacillati; phylum Actinomycetota; class Actinomycetes; order Kitasatosporales; family Streptomycetaceae; genus Streptomyces; species Streptomyces sp. NPDC048191. Next base: position 40,978 of record NZ_JBEZMO010000025.1, on the reverse strand, counting down.
GACGCGTCGAACTCACCCCGGCCGACCCGCTGGACACGGAGATCACCGAGGCGTTCAACGCGCATCAGCGGCGGGGCGGGCTGCTCGGTCCGGACTCGGTCACCGTGGCCTGCGAGGCGTTCGCCGCGCGCGGGGCCGCCGTACGCGTGCACCCGAGCCCGTGGCGGCTCGGCCCCGAGGAGGCGGCGCTGACGGAGCAGTGGCTGCGCGGCTGGGTGGGCGCTGCCGTGGAACAGCGGCCCGAGTTGCGCGAGCGTGCCGAGCGCTACCTGCGGGACCGGCTGGCCGCCTGCGCGGCCGGTGCCCTGCGGGTCGTGGTCCACCACAGCGACCTGCTGGCGCTGCCCCGGCCGACGGGCGGTACCTCATGAGCACGCGGTCGGCCGCGACGGAACACGGGCGGCGGCTCACCGGAGCCGACGGCCACGCGCGCGTGCCCGACGGCGGCCCGGCCGATGCGTGCGTGTACGGCGCCGGCACGATGCACGCGCGCGCGGCGGGTGCGGGCCCGGCGCAGGCGGCCCGCCCGGCCGGTACCGTGCTTGCCGAACGGGCCTCCTCGCCCCCGGAGTCTCCGGCCCCGCCGGCGCAGCCGTCGTCCCCGCCCGAGCCCGCGCGGACCGCCAACCCCCGACGTCCCGGACTCCGGGCGCTGCGCACGCACTTCGGCACCGTCGCCGGCGTGGTCATCCTCGGCGCCCTGCTGTGGCGGCTGGGCACCGGTGTGCTCCTCGACGGGCTGCGCCGGATCGACACCGTGACGGTGCTGGCCGCGCTGGGCATCGGCCTGGTCACCACCGTGCTCAGCGCCTGGCGCTGGCAGTTGGTGGCCCGCGGGCTGCGCATCCGGCTGCCGCTGGGCCCCGCCGTCGCGGACTACTACCGGGCCCTGTTCCTGAACGCGGCCCTGCCCGGCGGGATCCTGGGCGATGTGCACCGGGCGGTCCGGCACGGACAGAGCGCCGGTGACCTGCGGCGCGGGGTGAAGGCCGTCGTCCTGGAACGCGTCGCCGGACAGATCGCGCTGGCCGTGTTCGCCGCCGTCGTGCTGCCGACGCTGCCGTCCCCGGTCCGCGCCGCGGCCCGCGACGCCGCCCCGCCGGTGGCCCTCGCGGTCGCCGGCGTGTTCGCCGTGGGCCTCGCCGTGCGCATGAACCGGACACCGTCCGGCCGGGCCGGCGGTCTCGGCACCGCCCTCGGAGAGGCCCGCCGGGGCCTGTTCTCCCGCAGGGGCGGACCGGGCATCGCACTGTCCTCCGCCGTGATCCTCGCGGGGCACCTGGCGATGTTCGTCGTGTCGGCCCGGGTCGCCGGCTCCGCCGCCCCGGTCGCGGTGCTGGTGCCGCTGGCCGTCCTCGCCCTGGTCGCCATGGGACTGCCGCTGAACGTCGGCGGCTTCGGGCCCCGCGAGGGCGTGACCGCCTGGGCGTTCGGTGCCGCGGGACTCGGCGCGAGCACGGGTGTCGCCGTCGCCGTCGTCTACGGCGTGCTGAGCTTCGTGGCGAGCCTGCCCGGCGCCGTGGTCCTCGTGGTGCGCTGGTACGCCGGGCTGCGCCGCACGACCGGCCCGGCGGACCGGGCTCAGGACGCCGTCGCAGGCGATCCCGCGGCGGATCGTCCGGGCTCCCGTGCCGAGGTGAGCAACGCGAAATACGGCTCGAAGGATTCCGCCAGGGCCGCCAGCAGTTCCTTGCCCTTTTCCGCCGAGCCCAGGGAAGGACGGCCGATGACGCCCGATTCGGTATAGGCGGACATTCCCACGGTGAGCAGATGACGACGGTCGTCGGCGGTGAAATCGGCGGACTCGTGACCAGGGCGGACGAATTCGGGGTGAGCGTGCAGCAGAATCGAGGTCTCGATTTCGCCCGCGTGCATGTCGGTGAGCAGCGAGGTGCGCACTCCCGCCCGCTCCCGCGCCGTCTCCCAGTCCTCGGCGGCCGGGAACAGCGCCATCCGCTCACCGCGCGCGAACGCCTCCTGGACGACGTTGCCGAGGACGTAGTTGCCGCCGTGCCCGTTGACCACGACGAGCGCGTCGACGCCCGAACGGCGCAGCGACGCCGCGATGTCCGAGACCACCGCATGGAGGGTCACGGCGGAGATGCTGACGGTCCCCGGCCAGTGAGCGTGCTCGTGCGAGCAGGAGACCGTCACCGGAGGAAGGAGGTGCACCGGGTACGCGGCGGCGATCTCCCGTGCCACGGCACAGGCGACGAGCGTGTCGGTCGCCAGCGGAAGGAACGGACCGTGCTGCTCGAAACTGCCGACGGGAAGGACGGCGACCTGTGCTGAAACGCCCGCCCCCCGCGCCCGCACGTCGTCCGTGGTGTCCGTCGGCACCACCCCGTGCGCCACGCTGTTCGACTCCCCACTTGCTGCCGTCCGCGCGTCCGAACCACTCATCTTTTCACGGCCTTTCGTCTCTGCTTAGGAATCAGATCATGACAGAAAACACCGGCGTCAACATGGGCGTACTCGGCAAGAAGTCACCGCGGCGTTCGGGTGCGGAACGCGTCGTGAATGCACCGCTGCCCACCGTGTACGGGAAATTCCAGGCGATCGGCTACCTGGACCACGACCGCGGTGACGAGCAAGTGACCCTGGTGTACGGCGAGATCGGCACGGAGAACGTGCTGACCCGGCTGCACTCCGAGTGCCTGACCGGGGACGCGTTCGGCTCCCGGCACTGCGAGTGCGGCGACCAGCTGGCGTCCGCGCTGCGTGCCGTGGTCGCCGAAGGCAGCGGCATCGTCGTCTACTTGAGGGGCCACGAGGGCCGCGGCATCGGGCTGCTCGCCAAGCTGCGGGCGATGGCCCTGCAGGCGGAGGGCCTGGACACGGTGGAGGCGAACCTCGCCCTCGGTCTGCCCGTCGACGCCCGCGACTACGGCGTCGCGGCCGAGATCCTGCGCGACCTCGGGGTGCGCTCGGTACGCCTGATGTCCAACAACCCGCGCAAGCGGGAGGCGCTGGTCCGGCACGGCATCCAGGTCAGCGAGCAGGTGCCGCTGCTGATCGAGCCGTGCGAGAGCAACATCACCTATCTGCGCACCAAGCGGGAGCGGATGGACCACATCCTTCCCCATCTGGACGCCGTCGCCCACGGCTCCTGAAGCCGGCCGTGCCGGCGCCCGCCGCCTCCCCCCACGGGCGGCGGACGCCGGGGCGGTCAGTCCGCCAGTGCCTCGTGCACCAGCCGGCGCAGCTCCGGGAAGATCTTCAGGGTCTTCGGCCGTACCTGCGTCATGAACTGCACCGTCAACTCCCGTGCCGGATCGACCCAGAACGCCGTCGTGGCCACGCCGGTCCAGCCGTACGTGCCGAGGCCGGCGGGGGAGAGAGTGCGAGACGGGTCCGTCACCACCGACACGTTGAAGCCGAAGCCCAGCCCGTCGTTTCCGGGCTCCTGGTGGACGGGGGCGCCGAAGGAGCGCAGGCCCGCGTCGCCGGGCAGCTGGTTGCGGGTCATCTCGGCGACCGTGGCCGCGGACAGCAGCCGGACGCCGTCCAGTTCGCCGCCGCGGCGCAGCATCTCCATGAACCGGTGGAAGTCGTGGGCCGAGGAGACCAGGCCGCCGCTGCCGGAGAGGAACCGCGGCCGGCCGTGCACCGGCAGCCCCGGCACCGGGGTGATCCCGCCCTCGTCCGTCTCCCCGTACAACTCGGCCAGCCTGCCCGCCTGTCCGGGCTCGATGTGGAAGCCGGTGTCGGCCATGCCGAGCGGGCGCAGGATCCGCTCGGCGAAGAACGCGTCCAGCGGCTGCCCCGACACCACCTCGATCACCCGGCCCAGCACGTTCGAGGCGACCGAGTAGTTCCACTGCGTCCCCGGGTCGAACTGCAGCGGCATCCGCGCGTACACCTCGACGGTCTCGGCCAGATCGGCGCCCGGCGGGACCGAGTACTCCAGGCCGGACGCGCGGTAGAGGGCGTCGACGGGGTGCCGGTGGTAGAAACCGAACGTCAGGCCGGCGGTGTGGGTGAGCAGATGCCGGATCAGGACCGGGCCGGCGGCCGGGCGGGTGCGCAGCTCCGCGCCCGAACCGCTCTCGTACACCACAGGACCGGCGAACGCCGGCAGATGGCGGTCGACCGGATCGTCCAGCGACAGCCCGCCCTCCTCGGCCAGCAGCAGCACGGCGACCGCGGTGACCGGCTTGGTCATCGAGTAGATCCGCCACAGGGTGTCCACCTCGACCGGCAGCCCGGCCGCTACGTCACGCAGGCCGTACGTGGTGAGGTGGGCGACCCGGCCGCCGCGGGACAGGGCCACCAGAAAGCCGGGCAGTCGTCCCGCGTCGACGTGGTCGGCCATATGCCGGTCCAGGCGATCCAGCGCCCCGACGTCCAGCCCCGCCTCGTCCGGGTCGACTTCCTGCCGCAGCCGTGCCATCGCTCTCCTCCGGTCGCCCGATACGTGCTGCGCCCCCGACTGCCCGCCGGGGACGCACCGTTCCTCATCGTCCCGCAGAAGCACCGCCGCGGACCCCCTCATCAGCGCTGCGTGTGATCGACGCGACGCCGCCGGACCCGGCCGCGGCACACCCGCCCGGAGCGCCGGAGACAGCACGCTCGCCCTCGGCCCTGCGCTGCGCCACGTCGGCGCCGACCGTGGTCACGGCACACTCCCAGGGGCCCGGGAGGCAGCTCGCTCGCCTTCGGTCCCGGGGTGTGTCTTCCCCTGCACCTCGGCGAGCGACGCGCCCAACTCCCTTTGCAGACGGGGCTGAGCGACCGTGAGGACCGTACCGTCCAGCGCGACGACCACCGCGCCCGCGACGCTGCTCGCCGGCGTCCACCGCCGGTTCACCGGCCGTCCTCCGCGGCCAGGTGAGCCACCAGATGGGTGGGGAAGCAGCGGCGCGGCGCCCCGTGCGAGACGCCGGCGCGCCGGGCGATCTCTCGCAGGGTCAGCGCCCGCAGCCCCTCGGTGGCGAGCAGTTCCGCGCCCGCGTCGACCAGACGTTCGCGCAACCCGGTGTCGGACTCGGTCATGGACGCTGTCTGCCAGCGATCAGTAGACAGTGTCTACTGACTATCTGTCCGGGAATGCGCGGGGCGCCGCCACGAGTTGATTCGGTCATGACTCAGGACTCCACGCAGGACGCGTTGCTGGAACTGCTCTCCGAGGGCCATGGCGGCGTACTGGTCACGCTCAGGCGCGACGGCCGCCCCCAGCTCTCCAACGTCAGCCACGCCTACTACCCGGACGAACGGATCATCCGCATCTCCGTCACGGACGACCGCGCCAAGACCCGCAACCTGCGCCGCGACCCTCGCGCCTCCTACCACGTCACCAGCGCCGACCGCTGGGCGTACACCGTCGCCGAGGGAACGGCCGAACTGTCACCGGTGGCCGGGGACCCGCACGACGACACCGTCGAGGAACTGATCCGCCTCTACCGTGACGTCCTCGGCGAACACCCGGACTGGGACGACTACCGGGCGGCGATGGTCCGCGACCGCCGTCTGGTGGTGCGGCTGCGCGTCGACCGGGCGTACGGCGTCCCGAAGCGCTGACCCCGGGCCGGTTCCCGCTACGCCGCCCCGGCGCTGCGCGTCTCGATCGCCCGTAGCACGGCGACCATGTCCTCGTCGCCGTGCCCCTGCCTCACCGTCTCCTCGAACAGGGCGTGGCACACGTCGAGGAGCGGTGAGGCCAGCTGTGCCCTGCGGGCCGCCTCGGCGATCAGCCGGTTGTTCTTCAGCACGTCCAGCGCGGCCGCCTGCACCGCGAAGTCCCGCTCGCGCAGCTTCGGCGCCTTCATCCGGGAGACACCGCTGGCCATGGGGCCCGCGTCCAGGACGTCCAGGAACAGGCGCCGGTCCAGGCCCTGCCGCTCGGCGAAGTGGAACGCCTCGGTCAGGCCGGTCACCAGGGTGATCAGGAAGAGGTTCACGGACAGCTTCATCAGCAGCGCCCCGGGTGCCGGGCCGCACACGAACGTCTCCCGGCACAGCGGCGCGAGCAGCGGCCGTACGGCGTCCACGGCGTCCTTCCGGCCGGCGAGCATGGCCACCAACTGCCCCTCCTGCGCCGGGACCCGTGATCCGGAGACGGGTGCCTCGACGTACCGGCCGCCGGCGGCGCGCACGTCGGTCTCCAGGCCGTGCGAGTACTCGGGGGAGGTCGTGCCCATGTGGACGAGGGTGTGCCCGGCCACCCGTGCGGCGAACGCGGGCGTGCCGCGGCCCAGGACGGAGTCGACCGCCGTCTCGTCGGCGAGCATCAGCAGCACCACCTCCGCCCGCGCGAACACCTCGTCGGTGTCCGCGGCGACCGTGGCCCCGGCCGCACGCAGGGGTGCGGCCCGTTCCGGGGTCCGGTTCCAGACCACCAGGGGAGTGCCGGCGGACACCAGGCGCTGCGCCATGGGGCGGCCCATCACTCCGAGACCGATGAAACCGACGTCCACGAGGACCGTCCTTCGCTCCGGGGAGACGACTATGACCGCTGTCATAGTAGCCGCCGTTATGACGCCGGTCATACAGTGGGGCCGGCGACGAACGGAGGACGGCGATGGGCGAGGTGCGGGGACCGCGGGAGCGGATGGTCTTCAGCGCGGCCCAGCTCATCCGGCGCGACGGAGTCGCCGCGACCGGCATGCGGGAGGTCGCCGCCCACGCCGGCGCCCCCCGCGGCTCACTCCAGCACTACTTCCCGGGCGGGAAGGAACAGCTGGTCAACGAGGCGGTCGGATGGGCCGGACGGTACGCGGGCAAGCGGATCGCGCGCTTCGTCGCGGGGCTGAAGGAGCCGACGCCGGGCGGTCTGTTCGCGGCGATGGCCGGGCAGTGGACCGACGAGTACACGACGGACGGCTTCGCGGCGGGCTGCCCGGTCGCCGCCGCCACCGCCGAGTGCGCCTCCGCCGGCGGCTCCACCCGTGAGGCCGCGGCCGCCGCGTTCACGACCTGGCGCACGCCCCTCGCCGAGGCCCTGTCCGGCATGGGCGTGCCCGCGGACCGGGCCGGGTCCCTGGCCACGCTGATGATCAGCACCCTGGAGGGCGCCATCCTGATGGCCCGCGCCGAACAGGACGTACGTCCCCTGACCACGGCAGTACGGGAACTGGCGCCCTTGCTCGACGCGGCGGTGACCCGGGCCCCTTGACCGCGCGCGGCTCGTGGTCCTCGTCTAGTCCTCGTCCCGCAGTCTCCGCCAGACGCGGGTGCGGTGCAGCACGTAGAAGGCGGCGAGCAGGACGGCCAGCTGGAGGCCGACGGCGAGCAGCCAGAAGACCACCCGGCTTTCCAACTCGTCGGTCAGGAAGGTGAAGTTCATGCCGAAGAAACCGGTCAGGAAGGAGAGCGGCAGGAAGATCACCGACACGATGGTCAACCGGTTGATCACGCCGTTCTGCTCGCCCGCGATCAGCGAGCCGTAGCTGGCGAGGGCCCGGCGGGCGGCGTCCTGGAGGGACTCGGTGTCCGCGAGGACCAGTCGCGCCGCGCGCTGGAACTCCTGGGCGAGCCGCTGCCGATCCACCGGGAAGTCACGGCTCATCATCCTGCGGGTGATCACCTCCTCGACCACCTGCAGGTAGGGCAGCAACGAGTGGTGCAGTACGGCGGCACGGCGGCGCAGCCGGGTCAGACGGTAGATCTGCCCGGGGCGCCGCTCCTCGAACATGTCGTCCTCCAGCTCCTCCACCTGGAGCAGCGCATGCACCGCGGCGCGCCGAAACGTCGCCAGCGCCTCCTGGAGCACCAGGAACAGCGTGGCCACGGCGTCGTGGGGCCTCTCCTGCCGCAGGTGCGTCGTGATCTGTGCCGCGAGGACGGCCCGGCCGCGATGGGCCGTCACCAGGAAGCGTTCGCCCGCCAGGGCGTGCATGTGGACGATCCGCTCGTCATGGACCACCGGCACGACGAAGCCCACGACGTCACCCGCGAATTCGGCCCGCGCGGCCTCACCCCGTCTGCCGAACCAGGCCAGCTCCAAGGCGTCCAGCCCGAGCCTGTGCGCCAGTGGCTCCTCCTCCGGGACCTCTTCCTCCGGCAACTCGACGTCCAGGAGCAGAAAAGGGTCGGTCGCGAGCCGCCGACGCGCCTCCGACACGGAGACACGCGTGGTGACGCCCTCCGGCATCGACACCATCGTTACGATCATCACCCTCACCGCTGATCCCGTGGCCCAAGCCCAGCGTGCGTGCGGTGCGGTGTCCGCGCACTCGGGTGCGCTCATGTGCCTGGGCGGGCGACCTCGAACGGGTGAGGGTCAGGGGCCTCGGTCCCGTGCCGTACGCCGTGCTCAGGGCGTGGGGGTGGTGGGCACGTCGTGCCTGGGTCCGGCCGTCCCGGTTCCCGCGAGGACCAGGTCCTTCGCCCGCCGGAACTCGTCGTCGGTGATGTCGCCGCGCGAGCGCATCTCGGACAGCTTCGCGAGCTCGTCGGCACTGCTGGGACCCGCGCCCGCCCGGGCGGTACGGCGGATGTAGTCGTCGACGGCCCGCTGCTGTGCCTGGGCCTGCGCGACCTCCCTGCGGCCCATGTTCCGGCCACGGGCGATCAGGTAGACGAAGACGCCGAGGAAGGGCAGGACGACGACGCCCACGAGCCAGCCGGCCTTGCCCCAGCCGCCCAGGTCGTCGTCACGGAAGATGTCGGTGACGACCCGGAAGAGCAGGACGAACCACATGATCCACAGGAAGAACACCAGCATGGACCAGAAGACACTCAGCGCCGGATAGTCGTACGCGAGGTAGGTCTGCGCGCTCATGTCGCTTCCTCCGTTCCGGGTCTGCACCCGGTAGCCGTTCTCTACGGTTCTCAGCGTGCGCGGGGCCGAGGCCCGGCCACCTCACCCGGGGCGGGTGAACGGCGCACGCGAGAAGCGTGACCGCGACTCCGTCATGGCCCCGCTCACGCGATCAGCGGATCCGCTCCCGGCCGGCGGGCGGGCCGGGCGCGTGGTGCTCACCGGGCCCGCGTCCCGCCGGCCGGTCGCCGGGGCGTCACCCCTGGCGGGTGATCCGGGCCGGGGGCCGGGACGATGAGGTGGGATACCCAGGGCCGGTGACCGGCCCGCGGCGGAGCGGACGAAGAGGCACGAGATGACCGATCCAGTGGCGGCCGGGAAGCAACCGGACTCGCCGAAGCGGGCGGAGTGTCCCGGCGGGCCGGGGCCCAGGGCCGCGACCCTGTCCGTCGCCCGGTCGGCCGGCGTCGCGGCCGGCCTCGTCACCGCTTACTACCTGTTGCCGCTGAACTGGCACGGCGAGGGCGTCACCACGCTGATCCTCATCGGCGGCCTGCTGGGGGTCTGCCTTTTCTTCGGGTGCGAGGTGTGGCTCATCACGCGCTCGCCCTCGCCGCGGCTGAAGGCCGCAGAGACCGTGGCCGCCACGTTCGCCTTGTATCTCGTCCTCTTCGCGAGCGGTTACTACCTGCTCGAACGCGCCGCGCCCGGTTCCTTCAGCGAGCCCTTGACCAAGACGGACGCGCTGTACTTCACGCTCACCACGTTCACCACCGTCGGCTTCGGCGACATCACCGCGGTCTCCCAGACGGGCAGGGTGCTGGTGATGTGCCAGATGACATGCAGTCTGTTGCTGGTGGGGCTGGCCGTACGGGTGATCGCGGCCGCCGTGCGCGTCGGTCTTCGCCGCCAGGGGCGACAGACGCCGGAGTGAGGCTCCGGGCGCCCAGCCCGCGCAGGGACGGTTCACGACGGCGACTGGCGGATCTCGAGCACGCGCAGCCCGAGTGACTGGCAGCGGCCCAGCAGCCCGAACAGCTGTGCCTCGTCGACGACCGCTCCGAAGAGGATGGTCTGACCGGCCATCAGCACATGGTCCAGCTCGGGGAACGCCTTGACCAGCGTCTCGGTCAGCTGTCCGTCGACGCGAATCTCGTAGCGCATGAGCCGCTCTTCCCCACGTGTCCCCGAAAGGGTGTGCCTGTCCCTGCCCGTACGATCCTCCGCCCCGGTCCGCCACCGTGCCTCACCCGCGGGAGGTGATAGAGCCGGGCCCGCGCCTCGGGGGCCGACGCGCCGGGCCGGCCCACGACGCCCGCGCAGCGGTCCCCTCACAGCAGCCCCAGGTCGCGTGCGCGGCGCACCGCGTCGTGACGCCGGTTCACGGCCAGTTTCCGGTAGGCACTCTTGAGGTGCGTCTTGACCGTGTTGACCGACACATACAGGTCGGCGGCGATCTCCTGGGTCGACATCATCTGCGCCAGCCGGCGCAGCACGTCACGTTCGCGTTCGCTCAGCTCCTCCACCACCGGCGGGGGCGGTCGCTCGCCGGCCCGCGCCGGCCCCCCAGGCGTCGGCGGGCCGGGAGTGAGCCAGCCCTCGGCCAGCGCGTGCAACGACGCTGTGCGCAGCAGCGGGCGCAGCCACGGTCCCGCGTCCGCGAAGGGGCGCCGCAGCCGCTCGCGCCGGGCCTCCCGCAGGGCTTGGGCGACGAGCCGGTGCTGGATGGCGAGGTCTCCCTCGTCGCCCGCCACCTGGGCTCTGACCAGTGCGGCCCGCACCGCGATGGCGGGGCCGAGGTGGCCCTGTGGCCGCACCCCGTCGAGCAGTGCGGCCGCGGCCCCGGGTCTGCCCGCGGCCAGCTCCGCCTGCGCGGCCGTCACGAGGCACAGCGGATCGCCGTCGGACTCCTCCGTCAGCAGTTCGACGGCCATGCCCGGCCGGCCCTCGGCGAGGTGGGCGGCGGCGGCCACGGCCGCCGTGTGCGCCGCGGCCCAGGGAGACGCCACCTCGGCCACGACGGCCCGGTCCGCCGCCTCGAGCGCGGCCCGCGGGTCGCCGCGGGCCAGGCACAGGCGCCCGGTGACGATGGACCGTCCCGCCTGCAGCACGGGGTCCAGCGGCAGGCTCCGCGCGTCCGCCGCGGCGTCCAGGAACGCCTCGGCCCGGTCCAGCTCGTCGCGGTCGACCGCCACCGCGGCCAGGACCAGTGAGGCCAGGCCCGGTCCGGGCACCGGCGGGGGGCTGCCGCCCCGCACCGCGGTGACCGTGGCCAACGCCTTGCGCTCGGCCCGGCCCGGCCAGCCCAGCAGATGGTCGATCAGCGCCAGGTGGCCCAGACACTCCTGGCGCGCCGGTGCCGTCGCCCCCGCCCGGCCGGAGTCCACCACCGTGGTCAGAGCCGCTCGGGCGTCCCGGACCCGGCCGGCCCACAGGCGTGCCGAGCCGAGATGGGTGAGCAGGAGTGCGATCAGCTCGGGATGCGCTTCCAGGAGCTTGCCGGGCACGTCGTGCTGGAGTTGCTCAGCTGCCCGGGCCGCCGCCTCCGCCCGTGCCGGCGCACCGGTCAGGCGTGCTGCCAGAGCCTCCAGGAAGGCGCAGCTCAGCCGGGCCGCGGCCAGGTCGTCCGCGTCGTCCTCGGACGATGCGGTCCGCGCTGCCAGGTCCTGGGCCGCCCGGCGCAGGCGGGAAAGGCCGCGCTCGACGTCGCAGCGGGACAGCGCGCGGGCCGCACGGACGAGGTCCGTGGCGGGACCGGCGGGTTCGGACCCCATGCCCGAGAACAGCTCGGACAGATCGTCGACGTGTAGGCCGGTGAAGATCTCCCCGATGGCGAGATCGCCGACGAGGGCCCCGGCGGCGGTCTCCCAGTCGTGCGCCGCGGCCGCATGGCCGAGGGTCTCGCCGAGGGACCCCGAGCGCCGCAGCCAGTGTGCCGCGCGGCGGTGGAGTCCGGCCTCCAGCCCCGGGCAGCGCACCCGGAGGTGGGCGCGCAGGATCTCCCCGAACAGCGGATGGAGCCGGAACCAGGCGTGCCCCAGGTACTCGACGAACGCGTTCTCGCGGTGCAGCTCGGCCAGGACGGGTTCGGCGTCGGTGCGCCCGGTGAGGGCGTTGGCAAGATCCGGGCAGAAGCGTTCGAGGACGCTGACCCGCAGCAGCAGATCCTGCGTCCCGGCCGTCTGCCGCTTGAGCACCTCCGCCAGCAGGTAGTCGGCGATCGTGGTGCGATCGGCCTCGAACTCCTTCAGATACCTGCCGGGGTCGGGCTCCGCCTGCGCCGCCAGGGCGCACAGCCGCAGTCCGGCCGCCCAGCCCCGGGTGCGCTCCACCAGCGCACTCACGTCGTCGGCCGACAGGCGCAGCCCGTGCAGGGCCAGAAGTTCCGCCGCCTCGTCCGGGGTGAAGGCCAGCTCGGCGTTCCTGATCTCCGTGATGGCACCGTCCGCCCGGTACCGGTGCAGCGGGAGCAGCGGTTCGGTGCGCGTGACCAGCACCAGGCGCATGCCGTGCCCCGCCTGCGTCAGCACGAATTCCAGCTGGTCGGCGATCTCGGGATCGGCCGCCCGGTCGTACTCGTCGACGACGACGACCACCGGAGTGCTCCGGGCGCTCAGTTCGGCGGCGAGCCGCGTGAGCAGCGCCTCGTGCACGCGGCCGGGTTCGGTGGGGAAGCCGACCTCGGGGGTCAGCGGCACACCGGCCACCCTCAGGGCCTCCAGGAGGTACGCCCAGAAGGTTCCGCAGCCCTTGTCCGCCACCCGCGCGGTGAGCCAGGCGACGGGCCCGTCACGCGCCGAGACCCAGTCGGCGACCAGGAGCGTCTTGCCCGCTCCCGCGGCGCCATGGACCACGGTCAAGGGGGTCGGACGGCCCTCGTCGAGGTGTCCGGCCAGCCGGTCGCGGCGCAGGAACGTCACGGGACGCGTCGGCACGGCGAATCGTGTCCGGAGGAAGGGATCCCCCCGGGGATCGGCACGCGACGGGGCCGGCGCCGGTCCGCTCCCGCCCGGTACGGCCATGCCGCTCACCACCAGTCATGATCGTCAGGCAGCGCACAACGTTTCCCTACGCCACAAGCGTGACTCCCGTAGTCCCATCTGCAACAGGGGCCACTGGTCCCCGGCAAGGGCGGAACAGCTCAGGTGAAGAAGGCGGAACAGCTCCGGTGAAGAAGGAGGAGGTGACAGGGCCCGAGGTCTCGCCCGGCCCCGGCGGCGGCCGGTGCTTGTCCGGGCCCGCCCGCCGCACTAGCCTCCCCGCGTGATCAACGGTGCACATGTGGTGCTCTACAGCCGGGACGCGGAGGCCGACCGGGCCTTCCTGCGCGACACGCTCGGATGGGCGCACGTCGACGCGGGCCACGGATGGCTGATCTTCCAGGCGCCGCCCACCGAGGTGGCCTGTCACCCCACCGACGGCGAACCGGCGCACGAGCTGATGCTGATGTGCGACGACCTCGACGCGACCCGGAGCAGGCTCACCGGGCAGGGCGTCGAGTTCACCCGTCCGGTGGAGGAGGCGCGCTGGGGCCGGGTGACCGCCCTGCGCCTGCCCGGCGGCGGCGAACTCGCCCTGTACGAACCGCGCCACCCGAAGCCGTAGCGGGCCCCGGCCCCCGGAGAGCGGCTCACCTCAGGCCGTGACCCGCTCCGACCGCCTCGCCCGCCCGGCCGACCGCTCTCCGAGCAGCTCCGTGGGCACCGTGTGCGTCTCGCGGGCGGTGAGCGCGGCCAGGGCGGGAGGCAGGCACAGCGCGGCCGTGAACAGGGCCACCGCCGACCAGTCGTCGCCGCCCGGACCGGCGATCCCTGCGGCGAAGGTGACCGCGAACCCGGCCACCGCGAAGCCGGTCTGCGTGCCGATGGCCACGCCCGACAGCCGGACCCGGGTCCCGCCCTGTACGAACCGCGCCACCCGAAGCCGTAGCGGGCCCCGGCCCCGGAGAGCGGCTCACCTCAGGCCGTGACCCGCTCCGACCGCCTCGCCCGCCCGGCCGACCGCTCTCCGAGCAGCTCCGTGGGCACCGTGTGCGTCTCGCGGGCGGTGAGCGCGGCCAGGGCGGGAGGCAGGCACAGCGCGGCCGTGAACAGGGCCACCGCCGACCAGTCGTCGCCGCCCGGACCGGCGATCCCTGCGGCGAAGGTGACCGCGAACCCGGCCACCGCGAAGCCGGTCTGCGTGCCGATGGCCACGCCCGACAGCCGGACCCGGGTCGCGAACATCTCGCCGTAGAAGGCGGGCCACACCCCGTTCGCGGCGCTGTAGACGAGCCCGAAGGCGACGATACCGAGGGTCATGGTCAGCGGGCGGGAGCCGGTGGAGATCGCCCAGAGACAGCCGGCCATCGCGACCGCGCTGCCCACCGCGCCCACCAGGAACACCGGCCGGCGCCCGATCCGGTCGGAGAGCATGGCCCACAGCGGGATCGCGGCCAGCGCGGCGAGGTTGGCCAGCGCGCCGACCCACAGCATGAACGTACGGGACATGCCGACCGCGTCACTGGTGGCGTACGCCAGCGCCCACACCGTGAAGACCGTGCTGACCGAGGCGATGAGCGCGCCCGCCGTCACCCGCAGCACGTCCGCCGCGTGCTCGCGCAGCAGCACCGCGAGCGGCAGCCGGACCACGCCCTCACCGGCCGCCTGCTTCGCGAAGGCCGGGGTCTCGCGCAGCCGGCGCCGGATGACGTAACCGGTTGCCGCCACCACCAGGCTCAGCCAGAACGGCACGCGCCAGCCCCAGGACAGCAGCTCGTCCTCGGGGAGCCGGGAGACGGGGATGAAGACGAGGGTGGCGATGAGCTGGCCGCCCTGGGTGCCGCTGAGGGTGAAGCTGGTGAAGAAGCCACGGCGGCCCGGCGGTGCGTGCTCCAGGCTCATGGAACTCGCGCTCGCCTGCTCGCCGGCCGCCGATATGCCCTGCAGGACGCGGCAGAGCACGAGCAGCACCGGAGCGACCGCGCCGGCCTGGGCACGCGTGGGCAGACAGCCGATCAGGAAGGTCGACAGACCCATCAGGACCAGCGTGAACACCATGATCTTCTTGCGCCCGGGCCGGTCGCCGACATGGCCGAGGACCAGCGCGCCGAGCGGGCGGGCGGCATAGGCGACACCGAAGGTGGCGAGCGACAGCAGGGTCGCGGTGGCCGGGTCGGAGGAGTCGAAGAACACCTTCGGGAAGACCAGCGCGGCGGCACTGCCGTAGACGAAGAAGTCGTAGTACTCCAGCGCGCTGCCGATCCAGGCGGCCGTCGCCGCCTTCCAGGGCTGGCCCTCAGGGGCGTCGGCGGCGGAAGCGGGGGCGGGGACGGACACGGGCGGTCCTCCTTCGGGCTCGCCAGTTAATTAACCCACTGGGTAGTTAGTTGCGGTGGCTGGGATGGTGCGCCCGCGTCACCCCCGTGTCAAGAGTTCGCGCGACAGGTCCCGGCCCCGGCGTCAGCCGGCCGTGCGCTCCGCCGTCAGGTAGGCGATCACCATGTCGCCGAGCATGGTCCGGTAGTGCTCCCGCTGGGCCGGGTCCACCAGGTCGCGCCCGAACAGGGCGCCGAACGTGTGCCGGTTGGCGACCCGGAAGAAGCAGAAGGAGCTGATCATCGCGTGCAGGTCGACCGCGTCCACGTCGGCCGTGAACAGCCCCGACTCCTGTCCCGCGGTGAGGATCCGGCGGATCACCTCCAGGGCGGGTGAGCCGATCCTGCCGAGCTCCTCGGAGGCCGCGATGTGCTCGGCGCCGTGGATGTTCTCGATGCTGACCAGGCGGATGAAGTCGGGGTGGCGCTCGTGGTGGTCGAAGGTGAGCTCGGCCAGGCGCCGGATCGCGGCCACCGGGTCCAGATGTTCGACGTCCAGCTGCTGCTCGGCCTCGCGGATCACCCCGTAGGCCCGCTCCAGTACGGCGGTGAACAGCTGCTCCTTGCCGCCGAAGTAGTAGTAGATCATCCGCTTGGTGGTGCGGGTGCGGGCCGCTATCTCGTCCACCCGGGCACCGTCGTAGCCGGCCCGGGCGAACTCCTGCGTGGCCACGTCGAGGATCTCGGCCTTGGTGCGGGCGGCGTCGCGCACCCGACCCCCGGGTCGTACCGGTTCTTCGACGCTGGTCATCGCTGTCCTTCGGGCCGGGGGGCGCCTGGGCGGCGCACGCGTGGGTGCGTGCCGGTGATTGTAGAAGCAGGGCGCCGGAAGTCGCCGAGGTCTTCCTCACGCCCCGCCCGGCTGATATAGCTAACGTACTGGTTCGTACATTAGCGCCGCCTCGGGAGGTCGCGTGGCCAAGGACTCGTTTCTCTTCGGGCTGATCGGGGCCGGGATCGGCCCCTCGCTCAGCCCCGCCCTGCACCAGCGGGAGGCGGACCGGCAGGGTCTGCGCCTCGTGTACCGGCTCCTCGACATCGACGTCCTCGGGCGGGCCCCGGAGGCGGTCGGCGACCTGGTCCGCGCCGCCCGCGACCTCGGCTACGACGGGCTGAACATCACCCATCCCTGCAAGCAGCTGGTCATCGGCCACCTCGACGCGCTCGACGCGCGGGCCGAGGCGCTCGGCGCCGTCAACACCGTGGTCTTCGACGACGGCCGGGCCGTCGGGCACAACACCGACGTAACCGGTTTCGCCACCTCTTTCGCGCGCGGCCTGCCGGACGCCCCGCTGGAGCGGGTCGTGCAGCTCGGCGCGGGCGGCGCGGGCGCGGCCGTCGCGCATGCGGTGCTCACCCTCGGCGCCGGCCGCGTGACCGTCGTCGATGCGCTGCCCGCCCGTGCCGACGTTCTCGCCGATTCCCTGGTACGGCACTTCGGCCCCGGCCGGGCCGCGGCGGCGACGCTCGACCGGCTGCCGGCGCTGATCGCCGAGGCCGACGGCGCCGGGGGGCTGGTGCACGCCACGCCCACCGGCATGGCCGCACATCCCGGACTGCCCCTGCCCGCCGAGTCGCTGCATCCGGGGCTGTGGGTGGCGGAGGTCGTCTACCGGCCGCTGCGCACGGACCTGCTGCGGGCGGCTCAGGCACGCGGCTGTGCCGTGCTGCCCGGGGGAGGGATGGCGGTGTTCCAGGCCGCCGACGCGTTCCGGCTGTTCACGGGGCGGGAGCCGGACAGCGGTCGGATGCTGGCCGACTTCGAGGAACTGGTGGGCGTGGAGCCCTCGGGGAGCGCCGTCCGATGACGGGGAGCGCAGGCACGCACACGTCCATCGCCACCGTCTCCCTCAGCGGCTCCCTCACCGAGAAGCTCGCCGCCGCCGCGCGCGCCGGGTTCGGCGGGGTGGAGATCTTCGAGAACGATCTCCTCGCCTGCCCGCTCGCCCCCGAGGAGATCCGGGCGCGCTGTGCCGACCTCGGCCTGAGCATCGACCTGTATCAGCCGATGCGGGACGTCGAGGGCGTGCCCGACGAGGTCTTCGCGCGCAACCTGCGGCGCGCCCGCCACAAGTTCGAGCTGATGAACCGGCTCGGCGCCGACACCGTCCTGGTGTGCTCCAGCGTCTCGCCGGACGCCGTGGACGACGACGCCCGGGCGGCCGGCCACCTTGCTCAACTGGCCGGTCTCGCCGAGGCGTTCGGGATCCGGGTGGCGTACGAGGCGCTCGCCTGGGGGCGCCATGTGAACACCTACGACCACGCGTGGCGGATCGTCGAGGCCGCCGGTCACCCGGCGCTCGGCGTATGCCTGGACAGCTTCCACATCCTCTCCCGCAGCTCCGGTCCCGAGGACCTGGAGGCGATCGCGGACATCCCGGGCGAGAAGATCTTCTTCCTGCAGCTCGCCGACGCCCCGCTGCTCGCGATGGACGTCCTGCAGTGGAGCCGCCACTACCGCTGTTTCCCCGGGCAGGGCGGCTTCGACCTCGCCGGGCTGCTGCGCCACGTCCTCGCCGCCGGTTACCGCGGCCCGCTGTCCCTGGAGGTGTTCAACGACGTCTTCCGGCAGGCGGACGCCGGCCCCACCGCCGTGGACGCGCACCGCTCCCTGCTGCTCCTGAGGGAGGCCGCCGGCGCCGCCGAACTGCCGCCGGCCGTCGTGCCCACCGGGGTCGCCTTCGCCGAACTCCGCACCCCGGACGCCGAACCCGTCACCGCGCTGCTGACCGCCCTCGGCTTCGCCCGGGCCGCCCGGCACCGCCGCAAGCCCGTCGAGCTGTGGCAGCGCGGCGAGGCCCGCATCCTGGTCAACACCGCCGCCAACGCCCGCCGCGACGGCACCCGGCTCGCCGCGATCGGCCTCGAGTCCCCGGACCCCGCCGCTGCGGCCCGCCGCGCGGAAGCGCTGCTCGCCCCCGTGCTGCCCCGCCGGCGCGCCCCCGAGGACGCCCCGCTCGACGCCGTGGCGGCCCCGGACGGCACGGAACTGTTCTTCTGCGCCACCGGAGTTGCCCAACTCCCCGACTGGCGGGCCGACTTCGCCGACCTGCCGGACACCCCGGCGCCCGCCGCCGGCGCCGCCCCCTGCGCAGCCCGTATCGACCACCTCGCCCTCACCCAGCCCTGGCACCACTTCGACGAGGCCACGCTCTTCCACCGCAGCGTCCTCGGGCTGACCGCACAGGAGAGCGTCGACCTGGCCGACCCCTACGGCCTGCTGCGCAGCCGTGCCGTCGCGAGCGCCGACGGCGGCGTCCGCATCGCCCTCACCGTCGGCGCGGCACCCACCGACGACACCGCGCACGCAGCGCACATCGCGCTGTCCACCGGGGACGTGGTGGCCGCGGCCCGGGCCTTCCGCGCGGCGGGCGGCCGGCTGCTGCCGGTGCCGGCCAACTACCACGACGACCTCGCCGCCCGGTACGACTTCGCCGACGGCGAGCTGGAGACGTACCGCGAACTCGGCATCCTCTACGACCGGGACGCGGGTGGCGCCTTCCGGCACTGCTACACGGAGACCGTCGGCCGGGTCTTCTTCGAACTCGTCCAGCGCGATCCCGGCTACCAGGGGTACGGTGCCGCGAACGCGCCGGTGCGGCTCGCGGCGCAGCACGCCGGGCGGCGGTGAAAGAGCCGTGGCGGCGCGGTGGCCGGCGGGCTGCCCGCCCAGGCGGCGCGGCGACGCCGGTGAAGGAGCCGGTGAGCCCGCGGTGAGACGTCGGTGAGACCCGGCCCCGCCCCACGCCGCTCCCCGGCCCGGCGGCCGATACTCACACGGTCCGGGGCAGACAGACCCGGTGTCCCGGACCCGAGAGTTCCCGGACCGGGTGCCTGGAAGTCCCATGCCGATACCCGCCGGCCGGCCGATGCTGCCGTGCGGCCTGCCGCCGACCGCAACCGTCCTGCCCGCCGCCGTCCCGCCCGTGCGGACCCGTGCCGACCGCTACGAGCGTCCGGTGCTCGCCGCCCTCGCCGTGCTCGCCGCCGTCCTGTGCCTGTGGGGCCTGGACCACAGCACCTACCACGCCTTCTACGCGAGCGCGGTGCGCAGCATGACCGACAGCCCGGCCGACTTCTTCTACGGCTCCTTCGACCCGGCGGGCTCCATAACCCTGGACAAGCTGCCCGGGTTCCTGTGGCCGCAGGCCCTCTCCGCGCTGGTGTTCGGCTTCCACCCGTGGGCGCTGGTACTGCCCCAGGCCCTGGAGATGGTGGGCTGTGTGGTGCTGCTGCATCTGCTGGTGCGCCGCTGGGCCGGGGTGACCGCCGGGCTGCTGGCCGCCGCGTTCCTGACGCTGACCCCGGTGACGGTGGGCCTCGGCCGCTCGGTCACCGAGGACGCCCCGTTCGTGCTGCTCCTGCTGCTGGCCGCCGAGGCCACCTGGCGGGCCACCGAGCGGGCCCGCCCGCGCCCCCTGCTGCTCGCGGGCCTGTGGGTGGGCCTCGCCTTCCAGTGCAAGATGCTGGAGGCCTGGGCGGTGCTGCCCGCGCTGGCCGCGACCTACCTCGTCGCCGCGCCCGCCGGACGGCGGCGCCGTATCGGCCATGTGGCCCTGGCCGGCGCGGTGAGCGTGGCGGTGTCGGCGTCGTGGATGCTGGTGGCCGCCCTCACTCCGGCGGGCTCCCGCCCGTACCTGGACGGCACCACCGACGACTCCCCGTTCGCGCTGGTCGTCGGCTACAACTTCCTGACCCGTTTCCACGCCGTCGGCATCGACGCGGCCGGCACCGGCAGCATCGTGGCGAGCCGCGCCGCCCGCGCGGGCGCACACCTGGGCCCGGGCATGGGCGACGGCGTGGGCAAGATGTTCAGCCCGGGCCTCGCCACCCAGACCGGCTGGCTGTACCCGCTGGCCGCGCTCGGTCTCGTCGGCGGGCTGCTGGCACTGTGGCGGCGCCGGGTTCCGCGCACCGACCGGCTGCTGGCCGGGTATGTGCTGTGGGGCGTGTGGGGCGCGACCTTCTTCGCCGTGTTCAGCTTCGGCAGCGTCACCGGCCACACCTACTACATGGGCGTCGTCGCGGTGGCCGTGGCCGCGCTCGCCGCCGTCGGCGTCGTCCGGGCCCGCCGCTCCCGTGTGCTCGCCGCCGTCCTCGCCGTGGACGTCGTCTGGTGCGCGGCCCTGACGCTGTGGTACCCGCGCTTCCAGCCCTGGTCGGCGCCCTGTGCGGGCGCCCTCGGCCTGCTCGCCCTGCTGCTCGCGCCGGCCCGCCGGCCGGCCGCGCTCGCCACCGGCCTCGCCGCCGTCCTGCTGGTCCCGGCCGTCTGGACGGCGTCCGCCCTGTCTCCGCGCTACAACCAGCCCGGCGCCTTCGGCCGGGTCGGCCCCACCAGCACCCGGGCCGGGTTCGCGCCGTCCCCCCTCGGCCCTCAGCACCGGCGGCTGCTCGCCTACTTGACGGCGCACCGCGACGGCGCCCGCTACCTGGCCGCCGTACCCGCCTGGCAGAGCGCCGCGCCGTACATACTCGACGCCGACGCCTCCGTCCTGCCGATGGGCGGCTTCACCGGCCGCGTCCCCTATCCGGCGCCGGGCGCCTTCCGCCGGCTGGTGGAAACCGGGCAACTGCGCCACGTCCTGCTCGCGCGCGCCGACCTGCGCCCCGGCGCCCCCGTGGCCGGCAGCCCGGCCGGCGTGCTCCTGCGCTGGACCGCCGCCCACTGCGCGCTCGTCCCGCCGACCGCGTACGACCCCGCCGACCGGACCCGGCTGCTGTACGACTGCGGCCCGGTTCGCCAGAGGTGAACCGGGCCGCGGGGACGGGCCGTTACGGGCGTCTGTTCCACTCGGTGATCACGGGCCGGCCGTGCTCGGTGGAGAGCCGGCTGACCGTGCCGGTGGCCAGCTGGAACAGCCGGCCCTCGGCGGGCGGCAGACCCAGGCGGCGGGCGGTGAGCACGCGCAGGAAGTGGGCGTGGGCGACGAGGACCACGTCCCCGGCGTCGGCGGCGAGTGCCTTCTCGACACGGGTCAGCACCCGGTCGGCGCGGGCCCCGATCCGCTCCGGTGACTCGCCCGGGTGGCCCGGCGGGCCGGGCGGTACGCCGTCGGTCCACAGGTCCCAGTCGGGCCGCTCCCGGTGGATGTCGGCCGTGGTGACGCCCTCGTAGCCGCCGTAGTCCCATTCGTGCAGGTCGGGGTCGGGCACGATCCCGGTCAGGCCCGCCAGTTCGGCGGTGCGTATCGCGCGGTCCAGCGGGCTGGCCAGCGCCAGGGCGTAGGCCCGGCCGGTGAGGAGCGGGGCGAGGGACTTGGCCTGTTCCTCACCGTGCCCGGTCAGGGGCAGGTCGGTGAAGCTGGTGTGCTGTCCCGACAGGCTCCACTCCGTCTCACCGTGGCGGACCAGCAGGAGGTCGCCCACGGCCGGTCAGTCCTTCTTCTCGACCGCGTGGCCGCCGAACTGGTTGCGCAGCGCCGCGATCATCTTCATCTGCGGCGAGTCCTCCTGCCGGGAGGCGAACCGGGCGAAGAGGGAGGCGGTGATCGCCGGGAGCGGTACGGCGTTGTCGATGGCCGCCTCCACCGTCCAGCGGCCCTCGCCGGAGTCCTCCGCGTAGCCGCGCAGCTTCTGCAGGTGCTCGTCCTCGTCCAGGGCGTTGACCGCGAGGTCGAGCAGCCAGGAGCGGATGACGGTGCCCTCCTGCCAGGAGCGGAAGACCTCGCGGACGTTCTCCACCGAGTGGACCTTCTCCAGCAGCTCCCAGCCCTCGGCGTAGGCCTGCATCATGGCGTACTCGATGCCGTTGTGGACCATCTTGGAGAAGTGCCCGGCGCCGACGCGGCCCGCGTGGACGTAGCCGTAGGGGCCCTCCGGCTTGAGCGCCTCGAAGATCGGCTGCAGCCGGTCCACGTTCTCCTTCTCGCCGCCGACCATGAGCGCGTAGCCGTTCTGCAGGCCCCACACACCGCCGGAGACACCGGCGTCGACGAAGCCGATGCCCTTGATGGCGAGGGCCGCGGCGTGCCTCTCGTCGTCCGTCCAGCGGGAGTTGCCGCCGTCGACCACCGTGTCGCCGGGGGAGAGCAGGTCGCCGAGCTCGTCGACGACGGTCTGCGTGGCGGTGCCGGCCGGGACCATCACCCACACATGGCGGGGCGCGTCCAGCTTCTCGACCAGTTCGGCGAGGGACTTGACGTCGGAGACCTCGGGGTTGCGGTCGTAGCCGATGACGGTGTGGCCGGCGCGGCGGATCCGCTCGCGCATGTTGCCGCCCATCTTGCCGAGACCGATGAGACCGAGCTGCATGATCAGTTCACTTCCTGAGCGTTCTTGAGGGTGCGGTAGGCGGCGACGAGGGCGGTGGTGGACGGGTCGAGACCGGGGACCTCTGCGCCCTCGGTCAGGGCGGGCTCGATGCGCTTGGCGAGGACCTTGCCCAGTTCGACGCCCCACTGGTCGAAGGAGTCGATGTTCCACACCGCGCCCTGCACGAAGACCTTGTGTTCGTAGAGGGCGACCAGCTGGCCGAGCACCGACGGGGTCAGCTCGGTCGCGAGGACGGTGGTGGTCGGGTGGTCGCCGTGGAAGGTGCGGTGCGCCACCTGCTCCTCGGGAACGCCCTCCGCGCGGACCTCCTCGGCACTCTTGCCGAAGGCGAGGGCCTGGGTCTGGGCGAAGAAGTTGGCCATCAGCAGGTCGTGCTGCGCCCTGAGTTCACCGCTCAGCTCGGCCACCGGCTCGGCGAAGCCGATGAAGTCGGCCGGGATCAGCTTGGTGCCCTGGTGGATCAACTGGTAGTAGGCGTGCTGCCCGTTGGTGCCGGGGGTGCCCCACACGACCGGCCCGGTCTGCCACTGCACCGGCTTGCCGTCCCGCTGCACCGACTTGCCGTTGGACTCCATGTCCAGCTGCTGGAGGTAGGCGGTGAACTTCGACAGGTAGTGGCTGTACGGCAGCACCGCGTGCGACTGGGCGTCGTGGAAGTTGCCGTACCAGATGCCCAGCAGACCCAGCAGGAGCGGTGCGTTGGCCTCGGCGGGCGCGGTGCGGAAGTGGTCGTCCATCAGCCGGAAGCCGTCGAGCATCTCCCGGAACCGGTCCGGCCCGATCGCGATCATCAGGGACAGGCCGATCGCGGAGTCGTACGAGTACCGGCCGCCGACCCAGTCCCAGAACTCGAACATGTTGTCCGGGTCGATGCCGAACTCGGTGACCTTCCCGGCGTTCGTGGACAGCGCCACGAAGTGCCGGGCGACCGCCTTCTCGTCGCCCTCGAAGGCGTTCAGCAGCCAGGAACGGGCCGAGGTCGCGTTGGTGATCGTCTCGATCGTGGTGAACGTCTTGGACGCGACGATGAACAGCGTCTCGGCCGGGTCCAGGTCACGGGTCGCCTCGTGCAGGTCGGCGCCGTCCACGTTGGAGACGAAACGGAACGTCAGCTCCCGTGCCGTGTAGGGGCGCAGGACCTCGTAGGCCATCGCGGGACCGAGGTCGGACCCGCCGATGCCGATGTTGACGACGTTCCTGATGCGCTTGCCGGTGTGGCCGGTCCAGGCGCCGGAGCGGACGCGGTCGGCGAAGTCGGCCATCTTGTCGAGCACGGCGTGGACCTGCGGGACGACGTTCTCGCCGTCGACCTCGACCACCGCGTCCCGCGCGGCGCGCAGCGCGGTGTGCAGCACCGCGCGGTTCTCGGTGACGTTGATCCTCTCGCCGCGGAACATGGCGTCCCGCAGCGCGAACACGCCCGTGGCGGTGGCGAGTTCCTGGAGCAGGGCCAGGGTCTCGTCGGTGATCAGGTGCTTGCTGTAGTCGATGTACAGGTCGCCGACCCGTACGACGTACCGCTCGGCACGGCCGGGATCCGCCGCGAACAGCTCGCGCAGGTGCGGCTGTCCCTCGGCGCGGTGGTCGGCGAGGGCCGTCCACTCGGGCCGGTTGACGAGCTTGGGAAACTCGGACTCTGCCATCTCAGGCGTTCTCCTTGGCGGCCTCGCCCTTGAGGGCGATGGCGTACATCTCGTCGGCGTCGAGGCGGCGCAGCTCCTCGGCGATGAGTTCGGAGGTGGAGCGGACCTTCAGGGCCAGGGTGCGCGACGGCTGGCCCGGCAGGGTCAGGGTCGCGAGGGGGCCCTCGGGGCGGTCGATGACGATCTCACCGTTCGCGGTGCCGAGGCGCACGGCCGTGACGACCGGGCCCGCGGTGACCACACGGTCCACGTTCACGTGCAGCCGGGCCTCCAGCCAGCGGGCCAGCAGTTCGGCGCTGGGGTTGTCCGCCTCGGCCTCGACGGCCGCCGAGGTCACCTTCGCGCGGGCCTGGTCGAGGGCGGCGGCCAGCATGGACCGCCACAGCGTGAGCCGGGTCCAGGCGAGGTCGGTGTCGCCGGGGGCGTAGTTGCGGGCCCGGGTGTCCAGGACCTCCATCGGCCGCAGAGCCGCGTACAGGTCGGTGATCCGGCGCTGCGCGAGCGCACCGAGCGGGTCCTCGGACGGGGCGTCGGGCGCGTCCACCGGCCACCACACGACGACGGGCGCGTCCGGCAGCAGCAGCGGCAGGACGACCGAGTCGGCGTGGTCGGACACCTCGCCGTAGGTGCGCAGCACGACCGTCTCGCCGGTGCCGGCCTCGGAGCCGACCCGGACCTCGGCGTCGAGCCGGGAGTGGGTGCGGTCGCGCAGGGTGCGGGCGTGCCGCTTGATGACCACCAGGGTGCGCGAGGGGTGCTCGTGCGAGGCCTCCTCGGCGGCCTTGATCGAGTCGTAGGCGTTTTCCTCGTCCGTGACGATGACCATCGTCAGGACCATGCCCACGGCCGGGGTGCCGATGGCGCGGCGGCCCTGCACCAGCGCCTTGTTGATCTTGCTTGCCGTGGTGTCGGTCAGGTCGATCTTCATGGCCTGCGCCAGCTCCGTCCGTCTCGTGCGAGCATCTCGTCGGCTTCACTCGGTCCCCAGCTGCCCGACGCGTACTGGGCCGGCCTGCCGTGCGCCGCCCAGTACTCCTCGATCGGGTCGAGGATCTTCCAGGACTCTTCCACTTCCTGGTGACGGGGGAACAAATTCGCGTCGCCGAGCAGCACGTCCAGGATGAGCCGCTCGTACGCCTCGGGGCTCGACTCGGTGAACGACTCGCCGTAGGCGAAGTCCATGGAGACGTCCCGGATCTCCATCGAGGTGCCCGGCACCTTGGAGCCGAACCGCACGGTCATGCCCTCGTCGGGCTGGACGCGGATCACGATCGCGTTCTGGCCCAGCTCCTCGGTGGCGGTGGAGTCGAAGGGGGAGTGCGGGGCCCGCTTGAAGACCACCGCGATCTCGGTGACGCGGCGCCCCAGACGCTTGCCGGTGCGCAGGTAGAAGGGGACGCCCGCCCAGCGGCGGTTGTCGATGCCCAGTTTGACGGCGGCGAAGGTGTCGGTCTTCGACTTGGGGTCGATGCCCTCCTCCTGGAGGTAGCCGACGACCTTCTCGCCGCCCTGCCAGGCTTGCGCGTACTGGCCGCGCACGGTGTGGCTGCCGAGGTCCTCCGGCAGCCGCACCGACTTGAGCACCTTCAGCTTCTCGGTGAGCAGCGCCTCCGCGTCGAACGCGATCGGCTCCTCCATGGCGGTGAGCGCCATCAGCTGGAGCAGGTGGTTCTGGATGACGTCACGGGCGGCGCCGATGCCGTCGTAGTAGCCGGCGCGGCCGCCGATGCCGATGTCCTCGGCCATGGTGATCTGGATGTGGTCGACGTACGACCGGTTCCAGATCGGCTCGTACATCTGGTTGGCGAAGCGCAGCGCCAGGATGTTCTGGACGGTCTCCTTGCCGAGGTAGTGGTCGATGCGGAACACCTGGTCCGGCTCGAACACGTCGTGCACGATCGCGTTCAGCTCGCGGGCGCTGGCCAGGTCGTGGCCGAACGGCTTCTCGATGACCGCGCGCCGCCAGGAGCCCTGGGGCGGGCTCGCCAGGCCGTGCTTCTTCAGCTGCTGCACGACCTTCGGGAAGAACTTCGGCGGCACCGAGAGGTAGAACGCGAAGTTGCCGCCGGTGCCGCGGGAGGCGTCCAGCTCCTCGACGGCGTCCTTGAGCTGCTTGAACGCGGTGTCGTCGTCGAAGTCGCCGGGGATGAACCGCATGCCCTCGGCGAGCTGCTGCCACACCTCCTCGCGGAACGGGGTGCGGGCGTGCTCGCGCACGGAGTCGTGCACGACCTGTGCGAAGTCCTGGTCCTCCCACTCGCGGCGGGCGAACCCGACGAGGGAGAAGCCCGGCGGCAGCAGACCGCGGTTGGCGAGGTCGTACACCGCGGGCATCAGCTTCTTGCGGGACAGGTCACCGGTCACACCGAAGATGACCAGCCCGGAGGGGCCCGCGATCCGGGGGAGCCGGCGGTCGCGGGTGTCCCGCAGCGGGTTCTCCCAGTCGACGGCCGGGGCCACCGGGACCCGCACCGCGTCGGGTGCGGGTGCCTGGGCGGGTGCGTTCTCGGTCATCGGGCGTCAACTCCCTTGCTCTTCAGGGACGTCGCGACGGCGTCCAGCAGTTCCTGCCAGGCCGCCTCGAACTTGGCGACGCCCTCGTCCTCCAGCTGCTGGACGACCTCCTCGTAGGAGATGCCGAGCCCTTCCACGGCGGCCAGGTCGGCGCGGGCCTGTGGGTAGCCGCCGGTCACCGTGTCGCCGGTGATCTCGCCGTGGTCGGCGACGGCGTTCAGGGTGGCCTCGGGCATGGTGTTGACGGTGCCCGGCGCGACCAGCTCGTCCACGTACAGGGTGTCCTTGTAGGCGGGGTCCTTCACACCCGTGGAGGCCCACAGCGGACGCTGCTTGTTCGCCTTGTCCCCGGCGAGCGAGACCCAGCGCGCGGAGGTGAAGACCTCCTCGTACGCCTCGTAGGCCAGGCGGGCGTTGGCGAGGGCGGCGCGGCCCTTGAGGGCGAGGGCCTCGTCGGTGCCGAGGGCGGTCAGCCGCTTGTCGATCTCGGAGTCCACACGGGAGACGAAGAAGGACGCCACCGAGTGGATGGTGGAGAGGTCGATGCCGCGCTCGCGGGCCTTCTCCAGACCGGCCAGGTAGGCGGCCATGACCTCGCGGTAGCGCTCCAGGGAGAAGATCAGCGTCACGTTGACGCTGATGCCGAGGCCGATGACCTCGGTGATCGCCGGCAGGCCCGCCTTCGTCGCCGGGATCTTGATCATCACGTTGGGGCGGTCGACCAGCCAGGCGAGCTGCTTGGCCTCGGCGACGGTGGCCTCGGTCTCGTGGGCGAGGCGCGGGTCGACCTCGATGGAGACCCGGCCGTCCCGGCCGGCGGAGGCGTCGTACACGTCACGCAGGATGTCGGCGGCGTCGCGCACGTCGGCGGTGGTCATCATCCGTACGGCCTCGTCCACCGTCACGCCCCGTACGGCGAGGTCGGTGAGCTGCTCCTCGTAGCCCTCTCCGGACCCGATGGCGGCCTGGAAGATCGACGGGTTCGTGGTGACACCGACGGCGCTTCCGCTCGCCACCAGCTCGGCGAGGCTGCCCGAGGTGATCCGCTTGCGGGACAGGTCGTCCAGCCAGATCGACACGCCCTCGTCGGCGAGGCGCTTGAGGGCTCCCGGGGTGGCGATTGCTTCGGTCACAGTGATCATCTTTCTTTCGTGAAGGTATCGCGTCGGTGTCAGGCGCGCGCGGCGGCGAGCGACTCGCGGGCCGCCGCGGCGACGTTCTCGGGGGTGAAGCCGAACTCGGCGAACAGGGTCCCCGCGTCCGCGGAGGCGCCGAAGTGCTCGAGGGAGACGATGCGGCCGGCGTCGCCCACGTACCGGTACCAGGTGAGACCGATCCCGGCCTCGACGGCCACCCGGGCCTTCACGGCCGGCGGCAGCACGCGCTCGCGGTACTCGCGCGGCTGCTCCTCGAACCACTCCACGGACGGCATCGACACCACGCGCGTGCCGATCCCCTCGGCCTGGAGCAGTTCCCGCGCGGCCACGGCCAGCTGCACCTCGGAGCCCGTCGCGATGACGATCACCTCCGGGACCTCGGTCGAGGACTCGCGCAGCACATAGCCGCCCTTGGCCGCGTCCTCGTTCGGCGCGTACACCGGCACGCCCTGGCGGGTGAGCGCGAGCCCGTGCGGGGCGGGATGCGTGGCGTGCCTCTTCAGGATCTCGGCCCAGGCCACCGCGGTCTCGTTGGCGTCGGCCGGGCGGACGACGTTCAGGCCCGGGATCGCGCGCAGCGAGGCCAGGTGCTCGACCGGCTGGTGGGTGGGGCCGTCCTCGCCGAGGCCGATGGAGTCGTGCGTCCACACGTACGTCACCGGCAGCTGCATCAGCGCCGACATGCGCACCGCGTTGCGCATGTAGTCGGAGAAGACCAGGAAGGTGCCGCCGTAGACGCGGGTGTTGCCGTGCAGGGCGATGCCGTTCATCTCGGCGGCCATGGAGAACTCGCGGATGCCGAAGTGCACGGTACGGCCGTACGGGTCGGCCTCGGGCAGCGGGTTGCCCTCGGGCAGGAAGGAGCTTTCCTTGTCGATGGTCGTGTTGTTCGACCCGGCGAGGTCGGCGGAGCCGCCCCACAGCTCCGGGATCACCGGGCCGAGGGCCTGCAGTACCTTGCCGGAGGCGGCGCGGGTGGCGACGGACCTGCCCTCCTCGAACACCGGCAGCGCGTCCTGCCAGCCCTCGGGCAGCTCGCCCTTGCTGATCCGCTCGAACAGTTCGGCGCGCTCGGGCTGCGCGGCGCGCCACTCGGCGATCCGCTTGTCCCAGGCCGCGTGTGCCTCGGCGCCCCGGTCCAGGGCCCGCCGGGCGTGCGCGAGGACCTCGTCCTCGAC
This sequence comes from Streptomyces sp. NPDC048191, assembly GCF_040652655.1. Classification (NCBI taxonomy): domain Bacteria; kingdom Bacillati; phylum Actinomycetota; class Actinomycetes; order Kitasatosporales; family Streptomycetaceae; genus Streptomyces; species Streptomyces sp. NPDC048191. The sequence goes on along the minus strand of NZ_JBEZMO010000025.1, from coordinate 12,158 downwards.
CTGGAAGGTCTGCTCCGGGTCGAAACCGAGGAGCCGCTTCGTGGCGGCGATCTCGTCCTCGCCGAGGGCGGAGCCGTGGGAGGCCTCGGTGTTCCGGGCGTTCGGCGCGGGCCAGGCGATGATCGTGCGCATCGCGATGATCGAGGGCCGCTCCGTCTCGGTCCGCGCCGCCTTCAGCGCCGCGTACAGGGCAGGGACGTCGATGTCGCCGTCGGCGGTGGGCTCGACGCGCTGGGTGTGCCAGCCGTAGGCCTCGTACCGCTTCAGCACGTCCTCGGAGAAGGCGGTGGCGGTGTCGCCCTCGATGGAGATGTGGTTGTCGTCGTAGAGGAAGGCCAGGTTGCCGAGCTTCTGGTGGCCGGCGAGGGAGGAGGCCTCCGCGGAGACGCCCTCCTCCAGGTCGCCGTCGGAGACGATCGCCCAGACGGTGTGGTCGAACGGGGAGGTGCCCGCGGGGGCCTCCGGATCGAACAGGCCCCGCTCGTAGCGGGCGGCCATCGCCATGCCCACCGCGTTGGCGACGCCCTGGCCCAGCGGGCCGGTGGTGGTCTCGACGCCGGCGGTGTGCCCGTACTCGGGGTGGCCGGGGGTCTTGGAACCCTGGGTCCGGAACGCCTTCAGGTCGTCCAGCTCCAGCTCGTAGCCGGAGAGGAACAGCTGCGTGTACAGGGTCAGCGAGGTGTGGCCGGGGGAGAGGACGAAGCGGTCGCGGCCGGCCCACTCGGGGTCGGCCGGGTCATGTCGCATCACCTTCTGAAAGATCGTGTACGCGGCAGGTGCCAGGCTCATCGCCGTGCCCGGATGCCCGTTGCCCACCTTCTGGACGGCGTCGGCCGCCAGCAGACGGGCGGTGTCCACGGCACGCCGGTCGAGGTCGGTCCACTCGAAGCCATCGGAAGTCTGCGCGGTCATCTTCAAGAAGTCCTCGTTCAGTGCGGGATTGCTGGCCTGACGCGTTCAAACTTAAAAGTCTGACTTTTTCGGGGGAAGGTCGGGGTGTGTCAGCCTGTGGTGAATCTGGGACAGTGATCACGCGACAGGAACGGCACGAAGAGGACATGGCTGACAGAGCACCCCAAGCGGGCGGCGAGGACGCGGACCGCGTGAGGACCGCGGACGACGACGGCATCAGAACCTTCCCCTTCCCGACCGAGCTGGCCGTCGGCGGCGTGGGCATGCAGGTCGGCCCGATGGGGACCGACCACACCTGGCACGCCGACGCCCCCCTGCACCGCGTCCACCGCATCGACTTCCACGTCGTCATGCTCGTCACCGGCGAGCCCGTACGGCACATGATCGACTTCACCGAGTACGAGGCCGGGCCCGGCGACCTGCTGTGGATCCGCCCCGGACAGGTCCACCGCTTCTCCCGCGAGGCCGTGTACCGCGGAACCGTGCTGACCATGCAGCCCGGCTTTCTGCCGCGTGCCACCGTCGAGGCCACGGGCCTGTACCGCTACGACCTCCCGCCGCTGCTGCATCCCGACCCCGACCGGCTCGCCGCCCTCCAGGCCGCCCTCGACCAGCTGCGGCGCGAGTACGAGGACACCGCCACACTCCCGCTCAGCCTGCACACCGCCGTCCTCAGGCACACCCTCACCGCGTTCCTGCTGCGCCTCGCGCATCTCGCCGCCAGCTCGGCGGAGGCCACCCGGCAGCAGTCGGACAGCACCTTCACCCGTTTCCGCGATGCCGTGGAACACGGTTTCGCCGGCAACCACAGTGTGAGTGCCTACGCCGACGCCCTCGGCTACTCCCGCCGCACCCTCGTCCGCGCCGTCCGCGCCGCCACCGGCGAGACCCCCAAGGGCTTCATCGACAAACGCGTCGTCCTGGAGGCCAAGCGCCTCCTCGCCCACACCGAGCTGCCGATCGGCCGCGTCGGGGTGGCCGTGGGCTTCCCCGACGCGGCGAACTTCAGCAAGTTCTTCCATCTGCACACCGGCCAGACGCCGGTCGCCTTCCGGGCCGAACTGCGCTGACGGCTCAGCAGGCGGCGAGCCACGGCATCCGGCGCGCCGGAGCGTCCCGCGTCCGCATCCGCGTCAACGCCTCGCTCCTCGTGGTGACGCAGGGCGGAAACCGGTGCCGCGCGAGGACCTGGCCGGGAGCCGGGGCGGGTGCGGAGACCTCGGTGATCCGGATGTCGCCGGGTGCCGGCAGCCCGCGCGCCGGGCGGGTGGCGAGGCGGGCCTGAAGTCCCGTACGGGGAAGGAGCGTTGGCGTCGTCACGGCGACGACGCCGGGGGTCGGCCCGTACGGGAAGGCCGACCCCCGGCGCGCGGGCGATCAGTGGCCGAAGTCGAACCAGTTGACGTTCACGAAGTCCGCCGGCTGGCCGCTGGTGAAGGTCAGGTACACGTCGTGCGTTCCGGTGACCGAACTGATGTTGGCCGGGATCGTCCGCCAGGACTGCCAGCCCCCGGTGTTGCCGACCGCGAAGCTGCCGACGGGGGCGTTGGAGCGGCTGTCCAGGCGCACCTCGACCAGTCCGCTGACGCCGCCGGCCGCGCCGCTCGCCACCCGCGCGGAGAACTGGGTGGCGGGCGTGGAGCCGAAGTTCACGCCCTTGTACAGCGCCCAGTCGCCGTTCGCGATCCAGCCGATGTCCTGGCCGCCACCGCTGTCCGTTGTGGTCTCCGTGCCGATGCCGGACTGGCCGTCGTAGGACTCGGCCTGGACGGCGCTGTAGGCGTCGCGGTTGCCGGGCGGCGGGGGAGTGGTGCCGCCGCCGCTGCCCGAGGACTGCAGGACCTGCACGTAGTCGACGACCATCGGGTGCCCGGGTTCCGTGGCGCTGGTCGGGCCGCCGCCGAACGCCGCGGGGAAGCCGCCGCCCATCGCCACGTTCAGGATGACGAAGAACCCGTGGTTCGTGGCGTTGGCCCAGGTCGTGGCGTCCATCTGGTTCGCCGTGACCGTCTGGTAGTTGACGCCGTCGACGGAGAACCGGATCGCCTCCGGACTGACCGAGCGGTCCCACTCCATGGTGTAGGTGTGGAAGCCCGCCTGGCAGGCGGTGCCGGGGCAGGCGGTCGAGTTGCCGAGGCCCGTGGTCTCGTTGCAGGGGCCGCCCGGGTTGGTGCCGCAGTGCATGGTGGCCCAGGTCTTGTTCAGGCCCTGGACGTTCTCCATGACGTCCAGCTCGCCGACGCCCGGCCAGTTCTGGTAGTTGCCGCGGTACGGCGCGCCCAGCATCCAGAACGCGGGCCAGTAGCCGGCGGCCGCGTTCCCCGTCACGTCGGGCATCTGGATCCGGGCCTCCACGCGGAGTTTGCCGCCGGCCGGGGGCTGGAAGTCGGTGCGGGTGGTCTCGATCCGCCCGGAGGTCCAGTTGCCGGAGGCGTCCCGCCGGGGGGTGATGAGCAGGTCGCCGTTGCCGTCGAGCGAGACGTTGTTCGTGCTGGAGGTCATCGTCTCGACCTCGCCGGTGCCCCAGTTCGCGGCCCCGCCCGGGTACGAAGTCCCGGTGTCGTACTGCCAGTCGGAGGTGTTGACGCCGGAGCCCGCCGAACCGTTGAAGTCGTCCAGGAAGACCTGGGACCAGCCCGAGGAGGGCGTGGGGGCGGTGGCGTTCGCGGGCGCGGTGGCGGCCGTGGCGACGGCGGCCGCCAGGCCCAGCGTGGCGACGACGGCTACGAACGCGCGCCGCAGGGGGCGAGGTCTGGGTATGCCGGAGGAATCGCTCATGGGGAGGCCTCTCGGGTACGGGGAGTGTGCGGGGAGCCTCGAAAGGTGCCCCCAGATAGTCCTGAGAGCGCTCTCAAGGTGTCGCCAATGTGCTCCCCGCCCCTACGGCCGTCAAGGCTTGAAGCAAAGAAAGTCCCCTTCACGTAGGGGAGTTCACGGGGTGAAGCCGCCCGTACCGCCGCAGACCGCGCTGCCCGCCTGCCAGGCGGCCCAGGACAGGTGCCAGCCGTTGAGTCCGTTGGCCCGATCGGCGGTCCTCTCTCCCGAGTTCCTGACGATCACCACGTCACCGGGCACCGAGCTCTCGTAGAACGTGCAGGTCTACTTCGGCGGAAAGTTGGGACACCGGTCCCGTCCGCTGGGGTGCGGCGCCGCCGGATCACCGCTCGCGCTGCTCCGGCCGCCAGCCCAGCGCCCGGGAGATCCCCCGCGCCGCCAGCCGGACCGCCGGGGCCAGCGCCGGCACCTGGGCACCCGCCCGGGGCACCACCACCGACACCGCCGCGACCACGTCCCCGCCCGGCCCGCGCACCGGCGCCGCCACCGACAGCGCGTCCTCCGTCACCTGACGTTCACTCACCGCCACACCGGAACGCCGCACTTCGGCGAGCACGCGGCGCAGCAGCACCGGGTCGCTGATCGTGTACGGGGTGAAGGCGGCGAGCGGACCCGCGCAGTACTCCTCCTGCGCGTCCGGTTCGCCGTGCGCGAGGAGGACGAGCCCGACGCCGGTCGCGTGCAGCGGCCAGCGGGCGCCGACCCGGATGTGCACACCCACCGCCGAACGGCCAGACAGCCACTCGATGTAGACGACCTCCGCCCCGTCCCGCACCGCCAACTGCACGTTCTCGTGCGTCGCTTCGTACAGGTCCTCCAGGTACGGCACCGCCAGCTGTCTGAGCCCGAGACCACGCGGGGCGAGCGCTGCCACCTCCCACAGCCGCAGCCCCACGTGGTACACCCCGGACGCGTCGCGTTCCAGCGCGCCCCACGCGGTCAGGGTGCCCGCCAGCCGGTGCGCGGTGGTCAGGCTGAGCCCGGCCCGGCGGCTGATGTCGGTCAGGCACAGGGCGGGGTGCTCGTGGTCGAACGCGGCGAGCACGGCCAGCAGCCGGTCGGCCGCCGACCGCTCGCTCACCGACACCCCCACCCCTCTCGCCGTACGTCCCGGCCGGATCGTAACCGACGTCCCCCTGCGCCGCCGATCACCAAGTGGCCTCTTCAGGCGCCGGTGTGGAGGTAGGCCGCCCACAGGGTCGGAGCGGCCCGGTAGGTGTCACGGGCGGCGCGCAGGCAGCGGTGCAGGGTGAGTGCCGGGTGCGGTGGAGGAGCCGTACGGCGGTCCGTCGGTTCGGCCGGGTGGTAGAAGGCGGCCGCGAGACGGGCCGCGAAGACGTCGTTGACCGGCCACAGGGTGCCGATCACCTCGGGGAAACCGGCCAGCTGGAAGGCGCTCGTGATGTGGATGGCCTCGTCGACCAGCCGTACGGCGTTGCGCGCGGTGTCGCAGGCCGACAGGAAGGCCAGCCGGGAGCCGCTCAGCTCCATCCGGGAGATGTCCTGGACGGTCAGCGGGTCGTCGGCGTGGTCGTGGAGCAGCAGCCTGCTGAGCGACGGGTCGGACGCTTCACTGACGGCGTGGCAGGCGAAGTGCACACCGCGGTGCCGGTCCATCGCCGCACGCACGGCCGCCGATGTCGCCTCCGCCCCGCTGAGTACCGTCGCCCGCTGCGCGCGCAGCGACTCGGCCTCCCGCTGCGCACCCGGCAGTGGGCGCGCCCCGGGCGTACGGGGCATGGCGACGACCAGCAGACCTTCCTCGGCGGGCGGAGCCGTGGTCCGCCCGCGGGCATGGACGAGCGCCCGGATGGTGGGCGTGTAGGAGGACGCCACCCGGTCGAGGACCGTACGGGGGCGGGCGCCGTCCTCGCCGGCGCCGTCGTGGTGCCCGGCGGCGTGCAGCGGCAGGAAGGTGAGCTGCCCGGTCGGCGACCACCAGACCCTGGGCGGCGCGCCGCCTTCCGGGCCGTCCGCTCCCGGGCCGAGGAGCCCGAGCGCTTCGAGCCGGTCCAGCGCCGGTCCGGTGACGGTGTCCCAGAGCCAGCCCAGGACGCTGTGGACGGTCCGTTGGGCGGCTCGCTCGTCCGCTCCCGCGGCGGCGTCCACGACGGCCCGGTCGAGCCGCGTCACCTGCTCGTCGACCGCCTGCGGGGTGAGGCCGGGCAGGGACACCGTATCGACGCCGTCCCGGGTGACGAGCAGGGCGTCGGAGCGGTACGCACTGACGTTGACGACCACGATCGGTCCGTCGGCGGCGGCCCGCAGCAGTGCTCCGGCGTCCGGTGAGCCGAGGAAGTTCCCGAAGCCGGGCAGTGCCCGGATGCGGCCGAGCACGTCCTCCCAGGCGCTCGTCGCCGACCGGGACGCCCGCGTGGCCGCGGTCGGCGCCGTGGCGGTGGGCGCGGGCACGGTGTCCTCGGGGCCGCCGTCCCGCTGCTCCGCGGTCAGCCGGGCGAACTCCGCGGCGAGGTCCGGGTACTGCTCGCGCAGTGCCGCCAGATCACCGCTGCCGTCGATCGCCCGGGTGAACAGGACCCCGCGGCCCTGTTCGAGGATCCGCAGCGCGCCCAGCGGATCCCCGGTCGTCAGAGCGCATGCCGCGGCGTCGGTGGCCAGGCCCATGTGCCGGCCGAGCCCGTACTCCTGGTCGTGCCGGGCCAGAGAGTGCGGGGCCACCCTCGGCAGCAGGTCCACCGCGAGCGCGAACGCGTCGCGCGCCTCGGCCCACCGGCTCTCGGCGGCCAGCAACGCCCCCCAGTTCCGGGCGTCCTCCACGCGGTCCAGGGGCGGCGAGGCCTCTGTCAGCGCGGCCTCCCGGTAGGCATCGAGCGCTTCCTGCCGGGCCGCGTCGTCTCCGTGCAGGTCGGCCTTCCTGCGCAGGGCGAACGCCAGGTTGCTCAGTCGTGAGGCCCGCAGGTTCCGGCCTTCCGGCACCATGGTCGCGGCCTGCCGCAGCAGCCCCACCGCCTCGTCCAGGTCGGCAGGGTCGCCGGCCGATTCCGACCGCAGCCTCAGGGCCACGGCCAGGTTGTTGCGGTAGCTCCCCAGGTAGGCGTCCTCGGTGTGGCCGGTGTCCCGGACCAGGGCGACAGCCCGCCGGTAGAGGGCGATCGACTCGTCGAGTGCGGCCGCGTCCCCCGCGCGCTGGAAGACCATCCGCAACGCTCCCGCGAGGCTCTCCAGCCGGCTGGCCCGCTCCGCGTGCCCCTCCGGGGTGAGGTCGACGGCCTGCCGGTACAGGCCGACCGCCTCCACGAGCGGTTCCGTGGTGTCGGTGCGCTGGGTGACGTCGGTGAGGATCTCGGCGAGCACGGTCATGCGGTGAGCCCGGCCGGCGTAGCCGGGCGGGGTGAGTTCGAGCGCCTCGCGGGTGACGTTCATGGCCTCGACCAGCGCCCCGGAGTCGCCCACGCTGCGGTAGCGGGCGGTGAGCGCGTAGGCGAGCTGCATCAGCCTGTCGGCGCGCCCGGGGCCGTCCGGGGGGAGCGCGGCCAGGACCTCCCGGTGCAGCGCCAGCGACTCCTCCAGGATTTCCGGCCGGGGAACGTAGCGGAACCACGAGCGCAGGACGTGCGCGAGGGCGCCCTGGGCGGACAGCCACGTCGGGGTTCCCCGCTCCGCGAGAGCGGCGGCCTCGCGGGCCAGGCCGACGGCTTCCTCCACCAGTTCCGGTGCCTGGCCCCGGTAGTGGTCCAGCGCCAGCAGATCGACGGCGAGGTTCATCCGGACGACCGCGTAGACCCGGTGACCGGGCGGCGCGCTCGCCACCGCCTGCCGGCGCAGGTCGATCGCCTCCCGAAGGACCGCAGGGTCGGCGCGGCGCTCGAAGTCGGTCATGAGCGCCGCCGCCAGGGCGTTGAGCAGGCCGATCCGGTCGACGGGGTCCCCGGCCGCCTCGCGCAGCCCCCGGCGCAGCACCAGGATCGCCTCGTCCAGATCCGCCTGGCGGTCCCTGTTCTTGGCGAGGTCGTGCAGGACCTCGCCCAGCGCGCCGAGCGCGGCGGGACGGAGCGAGCCGTCGTCGGGTGCGGCCGCCACGGCGGCCCGCCCGGCCTCGACCGCCCGGTGCAGGGCCTCGGTCCCACCGGTGATCTCGTACCGCAGGTGGCATGCCTTGCTCAGGCTGGTCAGCGCTGCCCAGCGGTTGGGGTTCGACGTGGAGAGGGTGGCCACGGCCTCGTCGAAGAGATCCACCGCCTCGTCGAGGACGGCCAGGTCCCGCGTCCGTTCGGCGGTGTCCGTCAGCGCGTCGGCCGTCAGGGCCAGCACGGTGCCGCGCTGCGGTTCGTCCCTGGGGGTGAGGGCCACCGCCTTGCGGCCCGTCACGACGATGAGGCGCAGGTCGTCCGGATCGGCCGCCAGCCGGTACCGGGTGTGGAGCGCCATGAGCAGGTTCCGCCGGTGTTCCCCCTCACCCGGCATCCCGCTCCGCTCGATGGCCGCGTAGAGCAGGTTGTCGATGGCGCAGTCCAGGTAGCGGCGGTCGCCGGTCTCGTAGTACTCCTCCATCAGCCCGATGGCGAAGCCGCTCCACTCGGCCGCGCTCGCGCCGATGCGTTCGACGTGTTCGCGTACGACGTCGGGCACGACACCCGGGTGGGTGACCGTCAGCGGCAGCAGGTGCAGACCCGCGAGACGCAGCTCCCGCATGGCGTCGACACCGAACGGCAACTCGGCGAAGCGCCAGAAGCTCAGCATTCCGATCCAGTACATGGCCTCCGCGTCCTGACGCCCACGCAGGAGCCCGACCAGGCGGTCGGCTTCCTCCGACGCCTCCGGATCCAGGACCACGGCCGGGTCACGGTCCTCCTGGCACCGCCGTACCCGTTCCCGCAGTCGCGCCACGAGGCGGTCGCGGCGCTCGGTCCAGTCGTCCTGTGCACCGTCCGTCATCGCTGTTCCCCTCAGGTGTCCGTCAGGTGTCCTTGCGCAACGACTTCGTGACCTGTTCGCCCACCTCTCGCGTCAGCCGCTGCGGGCACTCGAAGCCCAGGGCCCGCGCCAGTTCGGCGCCATGGACGTCCACCACGGACTCCACCAGCAGGGCGAGCACCTCCGCGGTCGCCCTGCCGCGCCACCACCCCGCCGCGCCCACCAGGCAGGCGATCACCGCGGCGGGCCACCACCACACGGCCAGTACGGCGTAACCACCGGCCCACGCGATCAGCTGGGCGGCGGTGGAGAAGGCGGCCCGTGCCCGGTGCAGGTCCGAACGGGCACTGTCGGGGAGGACCAGCCACAGGCGGGGCCAGGCCGAGACGAGGTCCAAGTCGTACGTCTCGTGCACACGGGTTTGCGCGGCAGCCAGCCGGTCGCCCATCCAGGTCGGATGGCACGGCTCGCACAGCGAGATCCGGTTGCGCACGGCATAGGCGCGTTCTGCCCGGCGGATCAGCGCCTGCCGCTCGTCCGCGACGGCGGAACGTCCGGCTCGCGCCGCCGCCAGATGAGCGCCGTGGGCCGCCTGCGCCGCCGTCCGGTACCGCGCACGCCGGCGTCGGGTGAGCCGCGCGACCGGCCCGGTCGCGTCGGGGTCACCCTCGATCAGCCATGCCCGTTCCACCAGGCCCCCGAGTCCGCGGGCCGTGACCGCGGCGCCCGCGGCGCAGGCCAGCGCCATGAAGGCGGCCAGCAGCACCGCCCCGGGGCTGTGCCCGGCTGCGCCCGCCGCCAGCGCCGCGAGCCGCCGGCGCGCCTGCGGTGCCGGATACCAGGGGTGTTGGCCGAGTGCGGAGGCGAGGACGGCGACCGCCACGTACAGCAGGCCCGGCAACGCCAGTGCCGCGGCCCAGCGCTCGGCGAGTTTCCCGCCGAGCGCGCCGAGCACGCCGGTGGTCACGCGATGCGGTCGCGTCGCAGGGCCCGCTGCCACACCGCGCACACGGGAGGGTCCTCCCGCGCCCCGGGGGGCAGTTCGACGCGAGGGCACCGCCCGGTGGGGCACACCAGGGCCTCCAGCACCGGGTGCCCGCCCGCAAAGGCTCCCGGCAGCAGGGAGAACACGGGGTCCGAGCCGGTGCGGTAGGAGCCCGGCCCACCGACGTAACCGGCGCGCAGCAGGAGATCGTCCAGCAGGTCGAGCCCGGCCGTCGCGTCCTGGCCGGAGCGCACCAGGTCGAGCACCCGCTCGGACGCCGCGGCGAGCTGCGGATCGGTGGCCAACGGCCCCGTACCGTCGGCCAGTCGGGCGCACAATCGGCCCAGGCGTGCGTCGGCCCCCTCGCCCTCGGACGGTCCGTCGACGGTCACTGGCGTACCCCCTGTCCGGCGCACCTGCGGACGCCGGACGCGACCGCCACCACCCGTCAAATCTATCGCGATGCAGGTCCGGCGAACGGACCCGGAGCCCCTGCCGACCCGGAGGGCCCCAACAGCCCCCTGGACCGTCCCCTGGCTCAACGAACGGACGACAGGGGGCAGTTCCCCTCTGGACCGGCGGACGTCGGTCCCGCCCGCTGGTCCCGCCCGCTGATCCCGCGCGTCTCCGCGCACGCGCCGCACCCGCTCGCGGCCGTCCACCGGACACGGAATTCACCGTGCGATCCTTCAGCCTGTGCCACATGCGATCCTGCAGCCGGTGCCGGGGTGGTCGTGGCGGGAGCAGAGGGAAGGGTGCAGAAGGTGAAGCTGACGATTCTGGGCGGCGGCGGGTTCCGGGTACCGCTCGTCCACGGTGCGCTGCTGACCGACCGCACCGAAGGGCAGGTCACCGAGGTCGTCCTGCACGACCTGGACGACCGTCGGCTGCACGCCGTACGCCGGGTACTGGACGAGCAGGCCGCCGGCGTCCCGGACGCGCCCCGGGTGACCGCCACCACCGACCTCGACGAGGCGCTCGCCGGCGCCGACTTCGTCTTCTCCGCGATCCGCGTCGGCGGCCTGGAGGGCCGGGCGAACGACGAGCGGGTGGCGCTCGCCGAGGGCGTGCTCGGCCAGGAGACCGTCGGCGCGGGCGGCATCGCCTACGGCCTGCGGACCGTCCCCGTCGCCGTCGACATCGCGAGGAGGGTCGCGCGCCTCGCCCCCGATGCCTGGGTCATCAATTTCACCAACCCGGCCGGCCTGGTCACCGAGGCCATGTCCCGGCACCTCGGCGAGCGCGTCATCGGCATCTGCGACTCACCCGTCGGGCTCGGCCGCCGCATCGCCCGCGTCCTCGGCGCCGATCCGCAGGAGACCTTCATCGACTACGTCGGCCTCAACCACCTCGGCTGGGTGCGTGGCGTGCGTGTCGCCGGGCGCGACGAACTCCCGCGCCTGCTCGCCGACCCCGCCCTGCTCGGCTCCTTCGAGGAGGGGAAGCTGTTCGGCGTCGACTGGCTGCGGTCGCTCGGCGTGATCCCCAACGAGTACCTGCACTACTACTACTTCAACCGGGAAGCCGTCCGCGCCTACCAGGACGCCGAGCAGACCCGGGGTGCCTTCCTGCGTGACCAGCAGGCCCGTTTCTACGACGAGGCCCTGCGCACCGACCGGTCCGCGCTGGACCTGTGGGACCGCACCCGCGCCGAACGCGAGGCCACCTACATGGCCGAGAACCGGGAGAGCGCCGGCGCGGGCGAACGCGAGGCCGAGGACCTGTCCGGCGGCTACGAGAAGGTCGCGCTCGCCCTGATGCGCGCCATCGCCCGCGACGAGCGGACCACGCTGATCCTCAACGTGCGCAACGGGAAGACGTTTTCGGCGCTCGACGGTGACGCGGTGATCGAGGTCCCCTGCCTGGTCGACGCGGGCGGCGCCCGTCCGCTCGCCGCCGGCCCGCTGCCCTCCCACGCCACCGGGCTGGTCTGCTCGGTCAAGGCCGTCGAACGGGAGGTGCTCGCCGCCGCCGAGTCCGGCTCCCGGCAGACGGCCGTGAAGGCCTTCGCGCTGCACCCGCTGGTCGACTCGGTCAATGTGGCCCGCAGACTCGTCGAGAGGTACGCCGAGGTCCATCCTGGCCTGGCATATCTGAAGTAAACCTCAGCCTGTTCCGCGCCCCGCGCGTCCCCGACCCCGAGGCGGACCAGGGCCGGCACCGTTTCACCTGTGCGCTGCTGCCCGGCGCGAGCATCGAGGACGCGGTCGCCGAGGGCTACGCCCTCAACCTCCCGCTCCGGGTGGCGCCGAGGTCACGGACCTGCTGGAGCAGACGCTGGGTGACGCGCGGACCGATGCGGACGGCGTCGTCCCGGCCGAGGTGCGGCCCTTCCAGGTCCTGACCCTGCGGCCACGGCGGGGACAGGCGCACCGGGACTCACATGAACAGAGACGGTGGCCCTGGCCCGTGGCCTGGGCAGTCCGACCCGGCCGGCCCGCGAAGCCGCCGCGGGGCGGGGCGCGGCCCCCCCCCCCCCCCCCCCCCCCCCCCCACCCCCCCCCCCCCCCCCCCCGGGACCGCCCCCCGCGCTAACGCCGGCAACTAATCT
>NZ_JBEZMO010000024.1:0-127439 GCF_040652655.1 Streptomyces sp. NPDC048191 | reverse complement strand
GGTGGCCGGAACCGCAAGTCCCGGCCACCCCGGCGGCACGTTTCTGCTCAGGTGTCGAGCGGCTCAGGCCTCTTCGTGCGTGGCCACCGCGCGGCGGGCGTCCGCGTCCAGGACGCCCCAGCTGATCAGCTGTTCGGTGAGGACCGAGGGGGACTGGTCGTAGATGACGGCGAGCGTGCGCAGGTCGTCCTGGCGGATGGAGAGCACCTTGCCGTTGTAGTCACCGCGCTGGGACTGGATCGTCGCCGCGTAGCGCTGCAGGGGGCCCGCCTTCTCGGCCGGCACGGTGGCCAGCCGCTCCAGGTCCAGGACCAGCTTCGGCGGCGGCTCGGCGGCGCCGCCCGGCGTGGTGCCCGGCAGCAGCTCCTGCACGGGAACGCCATAGAAATCGGCCAGCTCGGCGAGGCGCTGTACGGTCACCGCACGGTCGCCACGCTCGTACGAACCCACCACCACGGCCTTCCAGCGACCCTGGGACTTCTCCTCGACACCGTGGAGGGAAAGGCCCTGCTGGGTGCGGATGGCCCGGAGCTTGGCCCCGAGCTGTTTGGCGTATTCGCTGGACATATAGCTCCCCGGACACTGTGTCGACGCGATAGGACTGGGTTCCCGCCGCGCGGCTGGTAACTCACTGTGAGGTTACGCAGCGTTACTCTTGTGCGTCAAGCCGAATGGTCCACCCCGACTCTTCCGTGGTAGCGACGACCGGCTGGGCCGAAGGGGTGATCGGGGGTGCCCGATGGACCTGCTACGGTGGATGGCGCAATTCCGACGTCCTTTAAGGTCCGTCCCGTGAGGCGGAGAAGGAGGTCCGTTTCGTATGGACAAGCACGACTCGCACGCCACTGTGCACGCGTCCGATGCGCGGCCCGTTCTCGAGGGCCCCGACATCGCGCGGGTACTGACCCGCATCGCCCACGAGATCGTCGAGCGCGCCAAGGGCGCCGACGACGTGGTGCTCCTCGGCATTCCCACCCGGGGCGTCTTCCTCGCCCAGCGGCTCGCCGTCAAGCTGGCGCAGATCACCGACCGCAAGGTGCCGGTGGGCTCGCTCGACATCACCATGTACCGCGACGACCTGCGCATGCATCCGCCGCGTGCGCTGGCCCGCACCGAGATCCCCGGTGACGGCATCGACGGCAAGCTGGTCGTCCTCGTCGACGACGTGCTCTTCTCGGGCCGCACCATCCGCGCCGCCCTCGACGCCCTGAACGACATCGGGCGCCCCCGTGCGGTCCAGCTCGCCGTCCTGGTCGACCGCGGCCACCGCGAACTGCCCATCCGCGCCGACTACGTCGGCAAGAACCTCCCCACGTCGCTGCGGGAGACGGTCAAGGTCCAGCTCGCCGAGGAGGACGGTCGCGACACCGTGCTGCTCGGTGTGAAGCAGACCGACCAGTAGCAGATCCGGCGTACGGCCACCTCGGTGTGCCCACACATGCGCCGGTTTGCCCACCTTCTCCCGAACTGCCTTACGGAGCCTGACAGATGCAGCGCCATCTCATCTCGGCCGCCGACCTCACCCGTGACGACGCCGTCCTGATCCTCGACACCGCCGAGGAGATGGCCCGGGTCGCCGACCGGCCGATCAAGAAGCTGCCGACCCTGCGCGGCCGCACGATCGTCAACCTCTTCTTCGAGGACTCCACCCGCACCCGGATCTCCTTCGAGGCCGCCGAGAAGCGTCTCTCCGCGGACGTCATCAACTTCTCCGCCAAGGGCTCGAGCGTCTCCAAGGGCGAGTCCCTGAAGGACACCGCCCAGACGCTGGAGGCCATGGGCGTCGACGCCGTCGTCATCCGGCACGGCGCCTCCGGAGCCCCCTACCGCCTCGCGAACTCCGGCTGGATCGACGCGGCCGTCATCAACGCGGGCGACGGCACCCACCAGCACCCCACCCAGGCCCTGCTGGACGCCTTCACCATGCGCCGCCGGCTCATCGGCCGGGACGCCGGCCTCGGCCAGGACCTGTCCGGCAGGCGGATCACCATCGTCGGCGACGTCCTGCACAGCCGGGTCGCCCGCTCCAACGTCGACCTGCTGCACACCCTCGGCGCCGAGGTCACCCTGGTCGCCCCGCCCACCCTGGTGCCGGTCGGCGTCGGGAGCTGGCCGTGCGAGGTGTCGTACGACCTCGACAGCACCCTGCCCAAGTCCGACGCGGTGATGATGCTCCGGGTCCAGCGCGAGCGGATGAACGCCGCCTTCTTCCCGACCGAGCGCGAGTACTCCCGCCGCTACGGCCTCGACGGCGACCGCATGGCCAGGCTGCCCGAGCACGCCATCGTGATGCACCCCGGCCCGATGGTCCGCGGCATGGAGATCACCGCCGAGGTCGCCGACTCCGACCGCTGCACCGCCGTCGAGCAGGTCGCCAACGGCGTCTCCATCCGGATGGCCGTGCTGTACCTGCTGCTCGGTGGCAACGAGCCCGCCGTCACCCACTCTCGTACCGAGGAGAAGTAAGACCCATGAGCAAGATCCTGATCCGTGGTGCGAAGGTGCTCGGCGGCGAGCCGCAGGACGTGCTGATCGACGGCGAGGTCATCGAGGCGGTCGGCAGCGGTCTGTCCGCCGAGGGCGCCGAGGTGGTCGAGGCCGACGGCAAGGTGCTGCTGCCGGGCCTGGTCGACCTGCACACCCACCTGCGCGAGCCGGGCCGCGAGGACTCCGAGACGGTCCTGACGGGTACGCGAGCGGCCGCCTCCGGCGGCTACACCGCCGTCTTCGCCATGGCCAACACCTTCCCGGTCGCCGACACCGCCGGCGTCGTCGAGCAGGTCTACCGGCTGGGCCAGGAGCACGGCTACTGCGACGTGCAGCCGATCGGCGCCGTCACCGTCGGCCTGGAGGGCCGCAAGCTCGCCGAGCTGGGGGCCATGCACGAGTCGGCCGCCGGGGTCACCGTCTTCTCGGACGACGGCAAGTGCGTGGACGACGCGGTGATCATGCGCCGCGCCCTGGAGTACGTGAAGGCCTTCGGCGGTGTCGTGGCCCAGCACGCGCAGGAGCCGCGGCTGACCGAGGGCGCCCAGATGAACGAGGGCGTCGTCTCCGCCGAGCTGGGTCTGGGCGGTTGGCCGGCCGTCGCCGAGGAGTCGATCATCGCGCGGGACGTGCTGCTCGCCGAGCACGTCGGCTCCCGCGTCCACATCTGCCACCTCTCGACCGCCGGGTCCGTGGAGATCGTCCGCTGGGCCAAGTCCCGCGGCATCGACGTCACCGCCGAGGTCACCCCGCACCACCTGCTCCTCACCGACGAGCTGGTGCGCACGTACAACCCCGT
The DNA here is from genome assembly GCF_040652655.1 of Streptomyces sp. NPDC048191. Classification (NCBI taxonomy): domain Bacteria; kingdom Bacillati; phylum Actinomycetota; class Actinomycetes; order Kitasatosporales; family Streptomycetaceae; genus Streptomyces; species Streptomyces sp. NPDC048191. The sequence goes on along the minus strand of NZ_JBEZMO010000024.1, from coordinate 124,153 downwards.
CTACAAGGTCAACCCGCCGCTGCGCACCGAGCGCGACGTGCACGCCCTGCGCGAGGCCCTGGCCGACGGCACGATCGACATCGTCGCCACCGACCACGCCCCGCACCCGCACGAGGACAAGGACTGCGAGTGGGCCGCCGCCGCCATGGGCATGGTGGGTCTGGAGACCGCGTTGTCAGTGGTCCAGGAGACCATGGTCGACACGGGCCTGCTGGACTGGGCCGGCGTCGCCGACCGCATGTCCGTCAAGCCCGCGAGGATCGGACAGGCCACCGGGCACGGCCGTCCCGTCTCGGCTGGTGAGCCCGCCAACCTCACCCTCGTCGACACGGAATACCGTGGCCAGGTGGACCCCGCGGGCTTCGCCTCGCGCAGCCGCAACACCCCGTACCAGGGACGTGAGCTGCCGGGCCGTGTGACGCACACGTGGCTGCGGGGCAAGGCCACGCTCGTCGACGGGAAGCTCACGTGACACCTGTAATCCTGCTCGCGGAGGCCAAGAAGTCGGCCGACGTCACCGACTGGCCGGCCCGGATCGGCTGGCTCGTCGGACTCGTCCTCTTCATCGCGCTCGTCTACTGGCTGATGCGCGAGGGATGGAAGTGGCGCGGCACCCTCCAGAGCGACCTGCCCGCGCCGCCCAGCGCGCCGGAGGAGACCGGCCCGGCCAGACTTGAGCTGAGCGGCCGCTACCACGGCTCCACCACCGCCGGGCAGTGGCTGGACCGCATCGTGGCCCACGGCCTGGGCACCCGCAGCCGGGTCGAGCTCACCCTGACGGACGCGGGACTGGAGGTCGAGCGCCCCGGAGCGACCGACTTCTTCGTGCCCACCGCCGCGCTGCGCGGGGCCCGGCTGGACAAGGGCATCGCCGGCAAGGTCCTCACCGAGGGCGGACTGCTGGTGGTGACCTGGGCGCTCGGCGACAAGCTGATCGACTCCGGCTTCCGCTCCGACCACGCGGCCGAGCACACCGAGTGGGTCGACACCCTGAACCAGATGACCAACGACACGGAAGGCGCACGATGACGACCTCCACCAGGGGAACTGCCAAGGTTCCCGCCGTACTCGTCCTGGAGGACGGCCGCATCTTCCGCGGTCGCGCCTACGGGGCCGTGGGGGAGACCTTCGGCGAGGCCGTGTTCTCCACCGGTATGACCGGCTACCAGGAAACGCTGACCGACCCGTCGTACGACCGGCAGATCGTCGTCGCGACCGCCCCCCAGATCGGCAACACGGGCTGGAACGACGAGGACGACGAGTCGAGCCGCATCTGGGTCTCCGGTTACGTCGTGCGCGACCCCGCGCGCGTGCCGTCCAACTGGCGCGCCAAGCGCTCCCTGGACGACGAGCTGGAGCGCCAGGGCGTGGTCGGCATCTCCGGGATCGACACCCGCGCGCTGACCCGCCATCTGCGCGAGCGCGGCTCGATGCGCGCCGGCGTCTTCTCCGGCGAGGCGATCGCCGCCGAGGCCGAGCTCCTCGCGCGCGTCCAGGCCCAGCCGCACATGAAGGGCGCGAGCCTCTACGAGGAGGTCGCGACCAAGGAGGCGTACGTCGTCCCCGCGGTCGGCGAGAAGAGGTTCACCGTCGCCGCCATCGACCTCGGCATCAAGGGCATGACCCCGCACCGCATGGCCGAGCGCGGCATCGAGGTGCACGTCCTGCCCGCCACCGCCACCGCCGACGAGGTCTACGCCGTCAACCCGGACGGCGTGTTCTTCTCCAACGGCCCCGGCGACCCGGCGACCGCCGACGGTCCCGTCGCCCTCATGAGCGCCGTCCTGGAGCGCAGGACGCCGCTCTTCGGCATCTGCTTCGGCAACCAGATCCTCGGCCGCGCCCTCGGCTTCGGCACCTACAAGCTGAAGTACGGCCACCGCGGCATCAACCAGCCGGTCCAGGACCGTACGACCGGCAAGGTCGAGGTCACCGCGCACAACCACGGCTTCGCCGTGGACGCGCCGCTCGACCAGGTCAGCGAGACGAAGTTCGGCCGCGCCGAGGTCTCGCACGTCTGCCTGAACGACGACGTCGTGGAGGGGCTGCAGCTGCTCGACCAGCCGGCCTTCTCCGTCCAGTACCACCCCGAAGCGGCAGCGGGCCCGCACGACGCCGCCTACCTGTTCGACCGCTTCGTTTCCCTGATGGAGGGCCAGCGTGCCTAAGCGCACCGATATCCAGTCCGTCCTGGTCATCGGCTCCGGCCCGATCGTCATCGGCCAGGCCGCCGAGTTCGACTACTCCGGCACCCAGGCGTGCCGCGTGCTCAAGGCCGAGGGCCTGCGCGTGGTCCTCGTCAACTCCAACCCGGCGACGATCATGACCGACCCGGAGATCGCCGACGCCACGTACGTCGAGCCGATCACCCCCGAGTTCGTCGAGAAGATCATCGCCAAGGAGCGCCCCGACGCCCTGCTGCCCACCCTGGGCGGCCAGACGGCGCTGAACACCGCCATCTCGCTGCACGAGAAGGGTGTCCTGGCCAAGTACGGCGTGGAGCTGATCGGCGCCAAGCCCGAGGCGATCCACAAGGGCGAGGACCGCGACCAGTTCAAGACCGTCGTGGAGGCCGTCCACGCCAAGATCGGGCACGGCGAGTCCGCCCGCTCGGTGATCTGCCACTCCATGGACGACGTCCTCAAGGGCGTCGAGCAGCTCGGCGGCTACCCCGTCGTCGTCCGGCCCTCCTTCACCATGGGCGGCGCCGGCTCCGGCTTCGCACACGACGAGGAGGAGCTGCGCCGCATCGCCGGCCAGGGCCTCACGCTCTCCCCGACCACCGAGGTGCTCCTGGAGGAGTCCATCCTCGGCTGGAAGGAGTACGAGCTGGAGCTGATGCGCGACAAGCACGACAACGTGGTGGTCGTCTGCTCCATCGAGAACTTCGACCCCATGGGCGTGCACACCGGCGACTCGATCACCGTCGCCCCGGCGATGACGCTGACCGACCGCGAGTACCAGATCCTGCGCGACATCGGCATCGCCGTCATCCGCGAGGTCGGCGTCGACACCGGCGGCTGCAACATCCAGTTCGCGGTGAACCCCGAGGACGGTCGCGTGATCGTCATCGAGATGAACCCGCGCGTGTCCCGGTCCTCGGCGCTCGCCTCCAAGGCGACCGGTTTCCCGATCGCCAAGATCGCCGCCAAGCTGGCCGTCGGCTACACCCTGGACGAGATCCCGAACGACATCACCCAGGAGACCCCGGCCTCCTTCGAGCCCACGCTCGACTACGTGGTCGTCAAGGCCCCGCGGTTCGCCTTCGAGAAGTTCCCGCAGGCCGACTCCACGCTGACCACCACCATGAAGTCGGTCGGCGAGGCCATGGCCATCGGCCGCAACTTCCCCGAGGCCTTCCAGAAGGCGCTGCGCTCGCTGGAGAAGAAGGGCAGCCAGTTCACCTTCACCGGTGAACCGGGTGACAAGCACGGCCTGCTCGAAGAGGCCGTACGGCCCACCGACGGCCGGATCAACAAGGTCATGCAGGCGATCCGCGCGGGCGCCACGCCCGAGGAGGTCTTCGACTACACGAAGATCGACCCGTGGTTCGTGGACCAGCTCTTCCTGATCAAGGAGATCGCGGACGAGCTGGCCGAGGCGCCCGAACTGACCCCCGGCCTGCTCGCCGAGGCGAAGCGGCACGGCTTCTCCGACCAGCAGATCGCCGAGATCCGCGGCCTGCGTGAGGACGTCGTCCGCGAGGTCCGGCACGCCCTCGGCATCCGCCCGGTCTACAAGACGGTCGACACCTGCGCCGCCGAGTTCGCCGCGAAGACGCCGTACTTCTACTCCGCGTACGACGAGGAGTCGGAGGTCGCGACCCGCGAGAAGCCGGCCGTCATCATCCTCGGCTCCGGCCCGAACCGCATCGGCCAGGGCATCGAGTTCGACTACTCCTGCGTCCACGCCTCCTTCGCGCTGAGCGACGCAGGCTACGAGACCGTGATGGTCAACTGCAACCCGGAGACCGTCTCCACCGACTACGACACCTCCGACCGGCTCTACTTCGAGCCGCTCACGCTGGAGGACGTGCTGGAGATCGTCCACGCCGAGCAGCAGGCCGGCCCGGTCGCGGGCGTGATCGTGCAGCTGGGCGGCCAGACCCCGCTCGGCCTGTCGCAGGCGCTGAAGGACAACGGCGTGCCGATCGTCGGCACGTCCCCCGAGGCGATCCACGCGGCCGAGGACCGGGGCGCCTTCGGGCGGGTCCTCGCCGAGGCGGGCCTGCCGGCCCCGAAGCACGGCACGGCCACCACCTTCGCGGAGGCCAAGGCCATCGCCGACGAGATCGGCTACCCCGTCCTGGTCCGGCCGTCGTACGTCCTCGGCGGGCGCGGCATGGAGATCGTCTACGACGAGACCCGGCTCGCCGCCTACATCGCCGAGTCGACCGAGATCAGCCCCTCCCGGCCGGTCCTCGTCGACCGTTTCCTGGACGACGCGATCGAGATCGACGTCGACGCGCTCTACGACGGCGAGGAGCTGTACCTCGGCGGCGTGATGGAGCACATCGAGGAGGCCGGCATCCACTCCGGCGACTCGGCGTGCGCCCTGCCCCCGATCACCCTCGGCGGCTTCGACATCAAGCGCCTGCGCGCCTCCACCGAGGCCATCGCGCGCGGGGTCGGGGTGCGCGGCCTGATCAACATCCAGTTCGCGATGGCCGGCGACATCCTCTACGTCCTCGAAGCCAATCCGCGCGCTTCCCGCACCGTCCCCTTCACCTCGAAGGCGACCGCGGTGCCGCTGGCGAAGGCCGCCGCCCGGATCTCTCTCGGCGCGACCATCGCCGAGCTGCGCGCGGAGGGGCTGCTTCCGGCCAAGGGCGACGGCGGCGAGCTCCCGCTCGACGCGCCGATCTCCGTCAAGGAGGCCGTCATGCCGTGGTCGCGCTTCCGCGACATCCACGGCCGCGGCGTCGACACCGTCCTCGGCCCGGAGATGCGCTCCACCGGCGAGGTCATGGGCATCGACTCCGTCTTCGGCACGGCGTACGCCAAGTCGCAGGCGGGCGCCTACGGCCCGCTGCCCACCAAGGGCCGCGCGTTCATCTCGGTCGCCAACCGCGACAAGCGCTCGATGATCTTCCCGGCGCGCGAACTGGTCGCCCACGGCTTCGAGCTGCTCGCCACCTCCGGCACCGCCGAGGTCCTCAAGCGCAACGGCATCAACGCCACGGTCGTGCGCAAGCAGTCCGAGGGCACCGGCCCGAACGGCGAGAAGACCATCGTCCAGCTGATCCACGACGGCGAAGTCGACCTCATCGTCAACACCCCGTACGGCACCGGTGGCCGCCTCGACGGCTACGACATCCGTACGGCGGCCGTCGCCCGGTCCGTGCCGTGCCTGACGACCGTGCAGGCTCTCGCCGCGGCCGTCCAGGGCATCGACGCCCTCAACCACGGTGACGTGGGCGTCCGCTCGCTCCAGGAACACGCGGAACACCTGACCGCGGCCCGCGACTAGCAGCCCCGAGGGGGACACCGGAAACGGTGTCCCCCTCGGGGGTTTGGGGGTGTCCCCCAAAAAACACAGCATGAGGACACCATGTACAAGATCTTCTTCAACCTGCTCTTCCGGCGCATGGACCCCGAGAAGGCCCACTACCTGGCCTTCCGCTGGATCCGCCTGGCCGTCCGCGTTCCCGTGCTGCGCACCTTCGTCGCGGCCGCCCTCGCGCCCCGCCACAGGGAGCTGCGCACGGAGGCCTTCGGGCTGCGCATGCACGGCCCCTTCGGGCTCGCCGCCGGCTTCGACAAGAACGCCGTCGCGATCGACGGCATGTCGATGCTGGGCTTCGACCACGTCGAGATCGGCACGGTCACCGGCGAGCCGCAGCCCGGCAACCCCAAGAAGCGGCTGTTCCGCCTGGTCGCGGACCGTGCGCTGATCAACCGCATGGGCTTCAACAACGACGGCTCCCTGGCCGTGGCGGCCCGGCTCGCCACGCGTCGGCCGGTCTTCAGGACCGTCGTGGGCGTCAACATCGGCAAGACGAAGGTCGTCCCGGAGACGGAGGCCGTCGGCGACTACGTGAAGTCCGCCGAGCGCCTCGCGCCGTACGCCGACTACCTGGTCGTCAACGTCTCCTCGCCGAACACGCCCGGCCTGCGCGATCTGCAGGCCACCGAGGTGCTGCGCCCGCTGCTGACGGCCGTCCGGGAGGCAGCCGACCGCACGGTCGCCAACCGGCGCGTCCCGCTGCTCGTGAAGATCGCCCCGGACCTCGCGGACGAGGACGTCGACGCCGTCGCCGACCTGGCCGTGGAGCTGGGCCTGGACGGCATCATCGCGACCAACACCACCATCGCGCGCGAGGGGCTCGGTCTGAAGTCCCAACCCTCGCTGGTGAAGGAGACGGGCGGACTGTCCGGGGCCCCGCTCAAGGCCCGCTCCCTGGAGGTCCTGCGCCGCCTGTACGCGCGCGTGGGCGACCGGATCACCCTCGTGGGCGTGGGGGGCATCGAGACCGCCGAGGACGCCTGGCAGCGCATCCTGGCCGGCGCCACGCTCGTCCAGGGCTACAGCGCCTTCATCTACGAGGGCCCCTTCTGGTGCCGCGCGATCCACAAGGGCCTCGCCGCCCGCCTGCGCACCAGCCCGTACGCCACCCTCGCCGACGCGGTCGGCGCCGACGTGAGGAAGCCCGCATGACCTCGTACGAGCCTTTCGGTGCCCGCCTGCGCCGCGCGATGGACGAACGCGGTCCGCTGTGCGTCGGCATCGACCCGCACGCCTCGCTGCTCGCCCAGTGGGGCCTGAACGACGACGTGGCCGGTCTTGAGCGGTTCGGCCGCACGGTCGTCGAGGCGGTCGCCGACCGGGTCGCCGTGATGAAGCCGCAGAGCGCCTTCTTCGAGCGGTTCGGCTCCCGCGGCGTCGCCGTCCTGGAGACGGTCGTCCAGGAGGCCCGCGCGGCCGGCACCCTCGTCGTGATGGACGCCAAGCGCGGCGACATCGGCTCCACCATGGCCGGGTACGCCGAGGCGTACCTGCACCAGGACGCCCCGCTGTACTCCGACGCCCTCACCGTCTCGCCGTACCTCGGCTACGGCTCGCTCAGCCCGGCCGTCGCGCTGGCCCGGGAGAGCGGCGCCGGCCTGTTCGTGCTGGCCCTGACCTCCAACCCGGAGGGTCCCGAGGTCCAGCACGCGATCCGGGCCGACGGCCGCACCGTGGGCGCGACCATGCTGGCCCACCTGGCCGCCGAGAACGCCGGGGAGGAGCCGCTGGGCTCCTTCGGTGCCGTCGTCGGCGCCACGGTCGGCGACCTGTCGTCGTACGACCTGTCCATCAACGGCCCGCTCCTCGCGCCCGGTGTCGGCGCCCAGGGGGCGACCCCGGCCGACCTTCCGAAGGTGTTCGGGCCGGCGCTGCGCAACGTCGTGCCGAACGTCAGCCGGGGCGTCCTGCGCCATGGTCCCGACGTCGGGGCGCTGCGCGCGTCCGCCGAGCGCTTCGCCGAGGAGATCCGGGCCGCCGTCGCGGGTGCCTGAGTCCGCCGGGGCGCGCCCCGGCGGGCGGCGACGTGGCGACTTGAGTGTGAATACATCCTCAAATCCGGGGCAATATGTCTGAAATGTCCGGCCTGGCGGAGGCTGACCAGGACTTTTCCGCTGTTCTCGCTGACTCTGGCGGACTTGACCGCTAGTCTCCGAGCTGTGGGGACACCCCCACACCCATTAGGTAGTGGGGGACGACGGGCGAAGCGTGTTGCTCGTAGCTCCCCAGGTGTGGGGCGACTAGGTTCCTCACCGGTCCGTATCCGACAGTTCGACATCCGAGGTGACGTAGGCGTGGCTCTTCCGCCCCTTACCCCCGAACAGCGCGCAGCCGCGCTCGAAAAGGCCGCCGCGGCTCGCCGGGAGCGGGCCGAGGTCAAGAATCGACTCAAGCACTCCGGCGCCTCCCTGCACGAGGTCATCAAGCAGGGCCAGGAGAACGACGTCATCGGCAAGATGAAGGTCTCCGCGCTGCTCGAGTCCCTGCCGGGCGTGGGCAAGGTCCGCGCCAAGCAGATCATGGAGCGTCTGGGCATCTCCGAGAGCCGCCGCGTGCGCGGTCTCGGTTCCAACCAGATCGCTTCCCTGGAGCGTGAGTTCGGCAGCACCGGCTCCTGAGTCCGGCGTCGGCCGGACCTGGAGTCCCGGGCACCCCGGGATTGCTGGAATAATCGCTGCATGGCTGCAACATTCCGGGGGACGACCCCCGAGCCCCCGGACGTACGTCCGCGGCTGACCGTGCTCTCCGGCCCCTCGGGGGTCGGCAAGAGCACGGTCGTCGCCCATATGCGCAAGGAACACCCCGAGGTCTGGCTCTCGGTGTCGGCGACGACCCGCAAGCCCCGCCCCGGCGAGAAGCAGGGTGTCCACTACTTCTTCGTCACCGACGACGAGATGGACAAGCTGATCGCCAACGGCGAGCTGCTGGAGTGGGCCGAGTTCGCCGGCAACCGCTACGGCACGCCCCGCGCGGCTGTGCAGGAGCGGCTGGAGAAGGGCGAGTCCGTCCTGCTGGAGATCGACCTCCAGGGTGCCCGGCAGGTGCGGGAGTCCATGTCCGACGCGCAGCTGGTGTTCCTGGCTCCGCCCTCCTGGGAGGAGCTGGTGCGCAGGCTGACCGGCCGGGGCACCGAGCCGCCCGAGGTCATCGAGCGCCGCCTGGAGGCGGCCAGGACCGAGCTGGCGGCCGAGCCGGAGTTCGATACGACCTTGGTCAACACCTCCGTCGAGGACGTGGCGCGCGAGCTGCTAGCCTTGATGGACGTTGTGTGATCGTGACTGTGATCACGATGATCAGTTCTTTTCCATCCATCGGAAGGTAGAGCGTGTCCTCTTCCATCACCGCGCCCGAGGGCATCATCAACCCGCCGATCGACGAGTTGCTCGAGGCCACCGACTCGAAGTACAGCCTCGTGATCTACGCCGCCAAGCGCGCCCGTCAGATCAACGCGTACTACTCGCAGCTCGGCGAGGGCCTGCTCGAGTACGTCGGTCCGCTCGTCGACACCCACGTCCACGAGAAGCCGCTGTCGATCGCCCTGCGTGAGATCAACGCGGGCCTGCTGACCTCCGAGGCCGTCGAGGGCCCGGCGCAGTAGTACTTTCAGATCGCGATTGACTTATCCACAGGCCCGGCAGCGCGACTGCCGGGCCTGTGGTGTCTCATGGGTGTGCCAGGTTTTCGAGTCCGGGGAGAGACGGTGGACAAGCCGAGGGTCGTTCTGGGGGTCAGCGGCGGCATCGCCGCCTACAAGGCCTGTGAGCTGCTGAGAAGGTTCACGGAGTCGGGCCACGACGTCCGCGTGGTGCCCACCGCCTCCGCGCTGCACTTCGTCGGCGCCGCCACCTGGTCCGCGCTCTCCGGCAACCCCGTCTCGACGGAGGTCTGGGACGACGTCCACGAGGTCCCGCACGTCCGCATCGGCCAGCACGCCGAACTGGTGGTCGTCGCACCCGCCACGGCCGACACGCTCGCCAAGGCCGCCCACGGCCTGGCCGACGACCTGCTGACCAACACGCTCCTGACCGCCCGCTGCCCGGTCGTCTTCGCCCCCGCCATGCACACCGAGATGTGGGAACACCCGGCCACCCAGGAGAACGTGGCCACACTGCGCCGGCGGGGCGCCGTCGTCATCGAGCCCGCGGTCGGCCGGCTCACCGGCGTCGACACCGGCAAGGGCCGGCTGCCCGACCCGGTGGAGATCTTCGAGGTCTGCCGCCGGGTGCTGGCCCGGGGCGTGACCGAGCCCGACCTCAAGGGGCGGCACGTCGTCGTCTCCGCCGGCGGCACCCGCGAGCCCCTGGACCCGGTCCGCTTCCTCGGCAACCGCTCCTCCGGCAAGCAGGGCTACGCCCTCGCCCGCACCGCCGCCGCCCGCGGCGCCCGGGTCACACTGATCGCGGCCAACACCGGCCTGCCCGACCCGGCGGGCGTGGACGTCGTGCCCGTGGGCACGGCCGTCCAGCTGCGCGAGGCGGTCCTGAAGGCGGCGGCGGACGCCGACGCGGTCGTCATGGCCGCCGCCGTCGCCGACTTCCGCCCCGAGGTCTACGCCTCCGGCAAGATCAAGAAGAAGGACGGCCAGGATCCCGATCCGATCGTCCTGGTACGCAATCCGGACATCCTCGCGGAGATCTCGGCCGAACGCGCCCGCCCGGGACAGGTGGTCGTCGGTTTCGCCGCCGAGACCGACGACGTCCTCGCCAACGGCCGCGCCAAGCTCGCCCGCAAGGGCTGTGACCTGCTCGTGGTCAACGAGGTGGGGGAGCGCAAGACGTTCGGCTCCGAGGAGAACGAGGCAGTGGTGCTGGGCGCCGACGGCAGCGAGACCCCGGTGCCGCACGGCCCCAAGGAAGCCCTCGCCGACACCGTCTGGGACCTGGTCGCACGGCGGCTGGGCTGACCGCCGGACCGGTCCCGGCCGGATCGCGAGGACCGGTTGACGGCGGACTCGAGGAACGATCAAATCGGGTGTGGCGGCCCTGGCCAAGCCCGCCCGGCATTGTGCAGAATGCCCGTGCCGCAGGTCACAGCGCTCCCGAGAGGCGAGACGGTGGCCCATCGGCCGAGTGCGACCGATAAACTGTTCACGGACGACGCCGGGCGCAGCCCCGCGCGTCGCCGCAAATGATCAGCCAGCAGCCGCTGCAACCACAGGGAGCGTTGTGTCCCGTCGCCTGTTCACCTCGGAGTCCGTGACCGAGGGTCACCCCGACAAGATCGCTGACCAGATCAGCGACACCATTCTCGACGCGCTTCTGCGCGAGGACCCGACCTCCCGGGTCGCCGTCGAAACGCTGATCACCACCGGCCTGGTGCACGTGGCCGGCGAGGTGACGACCAAGACCTACGCGGACATCGCGACCCTCGTCCGCAACAAGATTCTCGAGATCGGTTACGACTCCTCCAAGAAGGGCTTCGACGGCGCCTCCTGCGGCGTGTCGGTGTCGATCGGCGCCCAGTCCCCGGACATCGCGCAGGGTGTGGACACGGCGTACGAGTCGCGGGTCGAGGGTGACGAGGACGAGCTGGACCGGCAGGGCGCCGGCGACCAGGGCCTCATGTTCGGCTACGCGTCCGACGAGACGCCGACCCTGATGCCGCTGCCGATCTTCCTGGCGCACCGCCTGTCCAAGCGGCTGTCCGAGGTCCGCAAGAACGGCACCATCCCCTACCTGCGCCCCGACGGCAAGACGCAGGTCACCATCGAGTACGACGGCGACAAGGCCGTCCGCCTCGACACGGTGGTCGTCTCCTCGCAGCACGCCTCCGACATCGACCTGGAGTCGCTGCTGGCGCCCGACATCCGCGAGTTCGTCGTGGAGCCGGAGCTGAAGGCGCTCCTGGACGAGGGCATCAAGCTGGACACCGACGGCTACCGTCTGCTGGTCAACCCGACCGGCCGCTTCGAGATCGGCGGCCCGATGGGCGACGCCGGCCTGACCGGTCGCAAGATCATCATCGACACCTACGGCGGTATGGCCCGCCACGGCGGCGGCGCCTTCTCCGGCAAGGACCCGTCCAAGGTGGACCGCTCGGCGGCGTACGCGATGCGCTGGGTCGCCAAGAACGTCGTGGCGGCGGGCCTGGCCTCCCGCTGCGAGGTCCAGGTCGCCTACGCGATCGGCAAGGCCGAGCCGGTCGGTCTGTTCGTGGAGACCTTCGGCACCGCCAAGGTCGACCACGAGAAGATCGAGAAGGCCATCGACCAGGTCTTCGACCTCCGTCCGGCCGCGATCATCCGCGACCTCGACCTGCTCCGCCCGATCTACGCCCAGACGGCCGCCTACGGCCACTTCGGCCGTGAGCTGCCCGACTTCACCTGGGAGCGCACGGACCGCGTGGACGCGCTGCGCGCGGCGGTGGGCCTGTAAGCCCGTCCCGTCCTTCTCGCCGAGGCCCGGCCTCCCCACCGTGGGAGGCCGGGCCTCGGCGTGTCCCGGACCGGTCGGCGGGCCCGTGAGCCCAGGCATGCGGGGCCTGCGCCGGGGCACCGGCGCCACCCGGTGCGAAGGCCGTGGTCACCTCGTGGAGCGTGCCCGCCGGGCCCGCGGAGAGGCGGAATACGTTCCGCAGCTTCCGCAGCCGTGACGATCCCGGGTGGACACGTCGGTTGTCAGTGCCGTTTGGTAAGAATGCAAGCGTGAGCAGCGAGAACGGGGCACCCCGGGCAGACGGGGACGGCGGGGCCGAAGGGGCGCCGCCGGAGCAGCTCGCGCTCATCCGGGAAAGCGTGCGCAAGGCCGGGACACCCCGCGCCAAGCCCCGGACCTGGCGGGGAGCCGCGCTCGCCAAGGAGCTGCCCGTCGCACGCGTCCTGGTCGACAAGGGCGTGCTGCACCTCGACCGGTACTTCGACTACGCGGTCCCCGAGGAACTGGACGCACAGGCACAGCCCGGGGTGCGGGTGCGGGTGCGGTTCGGCGCCGGGCGGGGCCGGGTGCGCGAGGGACGCCGCGAGGGCGGGGGCCTCATCGACGGCTTCCTCGTCGAGCGGCGCGCCGAATCCGACTACTCGGGCCCGCTGGCCGCCTTGGCGCAGGTCGTCTCGCCGGAGCCGGTGCTGGGCGAGGAACTTCTGGGCCTCGCCCGGGCCGTGGCCGACCGCTACGCCGGGAGCCTCGCCGACGTGCTCCAGCTGGCTATACCGCCGCGCAGCGCCCGCGCCGAGCAGCGGCCCTCGCCCGCACCGCTGCCGCCCCCGCAGGCACCGGAGCCGGCCTCCTGGGAGCGGTACGAGCAAGGCGGGGCGTTCCTCCAGGCGCTGGCCACCGGCGGCTCGCCCAGGGCCGTCTGGAACGCGCTGCCGGGCCCGCGGTGGAGCGAGGAACTGGCCCGCGCCGTCGCCGCCACGCTCGCCTCGGGACGCGGCGCCCTCGTCGTCGTACCGGACGGGCGGGCCGCCGCGCGGGTCGACGCCGCGCTCACGCAGCTGCTCGGCGCCGGTCGGCATGCGCTGCTCACAGCCGACGCGGGTCCCGAGAAGCGGTACAGCCAGTGGCTCGCGGTGCGACGCGGGGCCGTACGTGCCGTGGTCGGCACACGGGCGGCCATGTTCGCGCCCGTGCAGGACCTCGGGCTGGTCGCCGTCTGGGACGACGGCGACGACAGCCACAGCGAGCAGCACGCCCCGCAGCCGCACGCGCGCGACGTGCTGCTGCTGCGCGCCGCGCTGGACAAGTGCGCCTTCCTGCTCGGCGGACACGCCTGCACCGTGGAAGCCGCCCAGCTCGTGGAGAGCGGCTGGGCCCGGCCGCTGGTCGCCGGCCGCGAGCAGGTGCGCCGGGCCGCCCCCCTGGTCCGCACGGTGGGGGACGGCGACCTCGCGCGCGACGAGGCCGCCCGCGCCGCCCGGCTGCCCACCCTCGCCTGGCAGACGGCCCGGGAGGGGCTGCGGCACGGGCCGGTGCTGGTGCAGGTGCCCCGGCGCGGTTACGCGCCCCGTATGGCCTGCGCCCAGTGCCGGGCGCCCGCCCGGTGCCGGCACTGCTCCGGGCCGCTCCAGGGACAGGACGCGGGCGTTCTGCGGTGCGGCTGGTGCGGGCGCGAGGAGAGCGCGTGGCACTGCCCGGAGTGCGGTGGCTTCCGGTTGCGGGCCCAGGTGGTGGGGGCGCGGCGGACGGCCGAGGAACTGGGCCGCGCCTTCCCTGCCGTACCAGTGCGCACCTCGGGTCGGGAACACGTGCTGGACACGGTGCCGGGAACGCCCGCGCTCGTCGTCAGCACACCGGGCGCCGAACCGGTCGCCGAGGGCGGCTACGCGGCGGCCCTCCTGCTGGACGGCTGGGCCATGCTCGTCCGTCCCGATCTGCGGGCCGGCGAGGACGCGCTGCGCCGGTGGATCGCCGCCGGAGCGCTGGTACGGCCGCAGGGCGAGGGGGGCACGGTGGTCGTGGTGGCCGAGCCGACGCTGCGGCCCGTGCAGGCGCTGGTGCGGTGGGACCCCGTCGGGCACGCGGTGCGGGAACTGGCCGAGCGGGCCGAGCTGGGCTTCCCGCCGGTGTCGCGGATGGCGGCCGTGTCCGGGACGCCCGCGGCCGTCGCCGAGTTCCTGGCCTCGGCCGAACTGCCGCCGGACGCCGAGGTGTTGGGGCCGGTACCGATGACGCCCGCGCCACCCGGCGGGCCGCGCAGGCCGGGAGCGCCTCCGCCGGGCGAGCACTGGGACCGGGCGCTGGTCCGGGTACCGCCGGGCAGCGGCGCCGCGCTGGCCTCGGCACTGAAGACCGCCCAGGCCGCCCGCATGGCACGGGGGAGCGGGGAGGCGGTGCGGGTACGGATCGATCCACCGGACATCGGCTGAGACGGTGTGTTCGGTGGGGGTTGGTCGGCGAGTCGTCGGCTGGGGTGGTGTGTTTGGTGAGGGTTGGTCGGCCGGTTGTCGGCTGGGGTGGTGTGTTTGGTGGGGGTTGGTCGGCCGGTCGTCGGCTGGGGTGGTGTGTCTGGTGGGGGTTGGTCGGCCGGTCGTCGGCTCGGGCGGTGTGTTCGGTGGGAACTGGTCGGCCGCTCGTCGGATGACGCGGTCTGTTCGCCGAGAGTTGCTCGGGCCGGACGTGGGCTGACGCGGTCCGTCCGCCAGGAGCTGGGCGGGCTGGATACGGGCTGACGTGATCCGTCCGGGTGTCAGCCGGTCGGGCCTGTCACGCCGGTCGACTGTGTCGTGCTGGTCCGTCCTGCCGTGTCGGTCGGTCGGTCCGTCCGGCCGTGCGTCTGCCCCCTACGGACGTGCGTCTGCCCTCCCAGGTGTCGCCGGGAGGGCAGGGCGGGGCGGTTCAGCCGTTGCGCGGGCTGGGGAAGGCCGTCGGACGGGCGTCGTCGCGGTCGCGCAGGGTCTGGCTGCCCGCGGTCGGCTGCGTCGGCATCGAGCGGGCCGCGGGGACCGTCGGCAGGCCGGTGTTCACGTTGACCGTGCGGGTGCCGGACGGCTCGGTGGCCCGCTCGGCCTCGGCGGCCGCCTGGGCCGCGGCGCGGCGGGCGCCGTAACGGCGGTGCACCGCCTGCTTGGTGACTCCGAGCGCCGAGCCCACCGCGTCCCACGAGAAGCCGAGTGAGCGGTCGAAGTCCACGGCGGCCGTGACCAGGGTTTCGACACTGTCCCGGAGTTCCTGGGCGAGGCGCACCGTCGGGGCGGGAGCGCGTCCGTAGACGACGAAGCCCGTGGAAGGGCCGGAACGGCGCGGGCGGTAGACGTTGCCCAGCTGGGCGGTGAGCGTGCGCAGCGCGTCCACCTGCCGGCGGACCCGCTCGATGTCCCGCACCAGCAAGTGCAGGCTGGCCCGGGCCTGGGCGTCGTGGGTTGCGTGGTCGGCCATGAACAAGCCTCTCGAACCGGCGTTGAAAGGAATTGGGCCGCGAAAACGGCCCTATGTGGTCAACTCTTTCTTGACCAACGCGTGTGCGCTCCGCTGGTCACGGGCTGGGGGCGTACGGGCATATGCGTACGCCGGTCCTCCCGGTGCGCGCCGCTCGCGTCCTCGGGGCCGCCCGGTGTCGGCGGCCGCGCCTCCTTGGCCGTGGCCCGTCCTTCCTCCCGTGGTCATAGACTGGTGCGCTGCCCGTCCAACATCCGTCCGAGAGGCCCCAACCCGCCCATGAAGCTCGTCTTCGCCGGTACCCCCGAGGTCGCCGTTCCCGCTCTGGACGCTCTGATCGCCTCCGGGCGGCACGAGGTGGCCGCCGTCGTCACGCGGCCCGACGCGCCGGCCGGGCGCGGGCGCCGGCTGGTCGCGTCGCCCGTGGCCGAGCGGGCGGAGGAGGCCGGGATCGAGGTGCTGAAGCCCCTCAAGCCGCGGGACCCGGAGTTCCTGGAACGGCTGAGGGAGATCGCCCCCGACTGCTGCCCGGTCGTCGCCTACGGTGCCCTGCTGCCCAGGGTCGCCCTCGACGTTCCGGCACACGGCTGGGTCAACCTGCACTTCTCCCTGCTGCCCGCCTGGCGCGGCGCGGCGCCGGTGCAGCACGCCCTCATGGCGGGCGACGAGATCACCGGCGCGTCCACCTTCCTCATCGAGGAGGGTCTGGACTCGGGGCCCGTCTACGGCACCGTGACCGAGGAGATCCGGCCCACCGACACCAGCGGCGACCTGCTCACCCGGCTCGCCTTCGCCGGCGCGGGACTGCTCGCCGCGACCATGGACGGCATCGAGGACGGCACGCTGAAGGCCGTACCGCAGCCGGCCGAGGGCATCACCGTCGCACCGAAGATCACCGTCGAGGACGCGCAGGTCCACTGGGCCGCGCCCGCGCTGCGCGTCGACCGTGTCGTGCGCGGCTGCACCCCGGCGCCCGGCGCCTGGACCACCTTCCGCGGCGAGAGGCTCAAGCTGATCCAGGTCACGCCCGTGCCCGAGCGTACGGACCTCGCGCCGGGGCACCTGGCCGTCGGCAAGAACAGCGTGCACGTGGGCACCGGTTCGTACGCCGTCGAACTGCTCTGGGTGCAGGCGCAGGGCAAGAAGCCGATGCGGGCGGCCGACTGGGCCCGTGGTGTGCGCATCGCCGAGAGCGAGACGCTCGGCGGCTGACGCCCGGTCGTCAGGGGCCGGCGGCCCATCGACGTACGCTGGGAACCGCACCCCCTTCCTCATGTCCGGAGCACCTTTTTCGTGAGCGAGCAGTCCCGGCGGCCGCACAGGCCCGCCAAGCCCTACCGTCGTCCGCAGAAGGACCCCGTCCGCATCCTGGCCTTCGAGGCGCTGCGCGCGGTCGACGAACGGGACGCCTACGCCAACCTCGTGCTGCCCCCGCTGCTGCGCAAGGCGCGCGAGAAGGGCGACTTCGACGCGAGGGACGCCGCCCTCGCCACCGAGCTGGTGTACGGCACGCTGCGCCGGCAGGGCACGTACGACGCGGTGATCGCCGCCTGTGTCGACCGGCCGTTGCGCGAGGTCGACCCGCCGGTGCTCGACGTGCTCAGCCTCGGCGCGCACCAGCTGCTCGGGACGCGGATCCCGACGCACGCCGCCGTCTCCGCCTCCGTGGAGCTGGCCAGGGTGGTGCTCGGCGACGGGCGCGCCAAGTTCGTCAACGCCGTGCTGCGGAAGGTGGCCCAGGACGACCTCGACGGATGGCTGGAGAAGGTCGCGCCGCCGTACGACGAGGACCCGGAGGATCACCTCGCCGTCGTGCACTCGCATCCGCGCTGGGTCGTCTCGGCGCTCTGGGACTCCCTCGGCGGCGGTCGCGCCGGTATCGAGGACCTGCTGGAGGCCGACAACGAACGGCCCGAGGTGACCCTGGTCGCGCGGCCGGGCCGGGCCACCGCCGAGGAACTGCTGCGCGAGGACGCCGCCGTGCCGGGGCGCTGGTCGCCGTACGCCGTGCGGCTCGCCGAGGGCGGTGAGCCGGGCGCTGTGGAGGCCGTGCGCGAGGGGCGGGCCGGGGTACAGGACGAGGGCAGCCAGCTGGTGGCCCTCGCCCTCGCGGGCGCGCCCCTCGAAGGCTCCGACACGAAATGGCTGGACGGGTGTGCGGGGCCCGGCGGCAAGGCGGCCCTGCTGGCCGCCCTCGCCGCCGAGCGCGGGGCCACGCTGCTCGCCTCCGAGAAGCAGCCGCACCGGGCCGGTCTGGTCGCCAAGGCGCTGCACGGCAACCCCGGGCCGTACCAGGTGATCGCCGGTGACGGCACCCGGCCGCCGTGGCGGCCCGGTACCTTCGACCGGGTGCTGATGGACGTGCCCTGCACCGGACTCGGTGCGCTGCGGCGGCGCCCCGAGGCGCGCTGGCGGCGGCGCCCGGAGGACCTGGACAACTTCGCGCCCCTGCAGCGCGCCCTGCTGCGCACCGCGCTCGACTCGGTGCGCGTCGGCGGGATCGTCGGCTACGCGACCTGCTCGCCCCATCTCGCCGAGACCCGCGCGGTCGTCGCCGACGTCCTCAAGCAGCGTCCCGAGACGGAACTGATCGACGCCCGCCCGCTGCTGCCCGGCGTCCCGGCGCTCGGCGAGGGGCCGGACGTGCAGCTCTGGCCGCATCTGCACGGCACCGACGCGATGTATCTGGCCCTGATCCGCCGTACCGGCTGAGGCAGCGGACCCGCCAGGGCTTATCCACAGTAGGCCGGGTAAGTACGATGAACGGCCTTGCCTGTGGACCGGAGCGAACATCAGTGCCCCGGACATGGCAGTCTTTAGGCATGGCCGTGCAGATCAACCCCAGCATCCTGTCCGCCGACTTCGCCCGCCTCGCGGAGGAGGCCAAGGCGGTCCAAGGCGCCGACTGGCTCCATGTCGACGTCATGGACAACCACTTCGTCCCGAACCTCACGCTCGGCGTGCCGGTCGTGGAGTCCCTGGCCCGTGCGACGGACACCCCGCTGGACTGCCACCTGATGATCGAGGACGCCGACCGCTGGGCGCCCCAGTACGTCGAGGCGGGCGCCTCCTCCGTCACCTTCCACGTGGAGGCGGCCGCCGCCCCTGTGCGGCTCGCCCGGGAGATCCGCGCCAAGGGCGCCCGCGCCTCCATGGCGCTCAAGCCCGCGACGCCGATCGAGCCGTTCGAGGACCTTCTCCCGGAGCTCGACATGCTGCTGATCATGACGGTCGAGCCCGGCTTCGGCGGCCAGGCGTTCCTCGACATCATGCTGCCGAAGATCCGTCGCACCCGGGAGCTGATCAACAAGCACGGCCTGCAGCTGTGGCTCCAGGTGGACGGCGGCGTCTCGGCGTCGACGATCGAGCGGTGCGCGGACGCGGGAGCGGACGTGTTCGTGGCCGGCTCGGCCGTGTACGGGGCGCAGGACCCGGCAGCGGCGGTCCGTGCTCTACGCACGCAGGCCGAAACGGCTACCGCCAAGGCGTCCTGGGCATGCGACCACTGAGCCACAGGTACGTGAACGGTTAAGGGAAGGCCGCCCTTCGGGGCGGATCAGCCGCGCCGGATCTGCAAGGATGAACGGCGAATCCAGAGTGTGAACAGCAGTGAGGAGATCGCCGTGTCGGGTATGTCGGCGGGCCGGTCAGCCATGCGGATGGGACCCGCTGAGCTGGTGCAGGCGGCGGCCATGGCCCGCCGCTTCTACCTCGAGGGCAAGTCCAAGATCCAGATCGCGGAGGAGTTCGGCGTCAGCCGCTTCAAGGTGGCCCGGGTCCTGGAAACGGCTCTCGAACGGGATCTCGTACGCATCGAGATCCGTGTCCCGGCCGAGCTGGACGCGGAGCGTTCAGACGCCCTCCGCGCCCGCTACGGCCTGAGGCACGCCGTAGTGGTCGAGTCCCCGGCCGAGGCCGAGGAGACGCCCGACCCCGAGAACCTCGGCGAGGTCGCCGCCGACCTGCTCGGCGAACTCGTCAACGAGGGGGACGTGCTCGGGCTGGCCTGGGGCCGGTCCACGATCCACATGGCGGCGGCGCTCGACCGGCTGCCGCCGTGCACCGTGGTGCAGCTGACGGGCGTGTACGACGCCGGGACCTCGGAGCGCGGCTCGGTCGAGGCCGTGCGCCGGGCCGCCCAGGTGTCGGGCGGCGACGCCCACCCCATCTACGCGCCGATGCTGCTGCCGGACGCGGCCACCGCGGCCGCGCTGCGCAACCAGACCGGGATCGCCCGGGCCTTCGAGTACTTCGACAAGGTCACGGTCGCCTGCGTCTCCATCGGCTCCTGGGAGCCGGGCATCTCGACCGTGCACGACATGCTCAGCGACGAGGAACGGGCGCACTACGCCTCGCTCGGTGTCGCCGCCGAGATGGCCGCGCACCTCTTCGACGCGGAGGGGCGCCGGATCGGCCGGGACCTGGGGGAGCGGTGCATCACGGTCAAGGCCGACCAGCTGCGCCGTATCCCGGAGGTCGTGGCGATCGCCGGCGGTCAGCGCAAGGCGTCCGCGATCGACGCGGTGCTGCGGTCCGGGCTGGTCACGAGCCTGGTCACGGACACCTCCGCCGCGGACTACCTGATGACGACCGGCCCGACCCCGAAGCCGACACTCGGCCGCGCGGACCCCGACGGCCACTGACGGGCTCCGCCCGCCGTCACGGGACCCGGGCGCGAGCGGCCCGGCCGCTCCAGCCTGCGCCGAGCCCCGCGGGGCCCGCGAGGCGGGGCGGTCACGCCGAGCGGTGGATCGTGGGCTGTAGGTGTGCCCGTGGGCCATGGTGGGCCGGCGGCCGTGGTGACGCCCTCCGGTGTCGGGGGAGGGGTGCGGCGGTGGTTCCCGGTCCGGTGGTCCCGGTGGGGTGCCTGGCGAGTCGGTGTGTGGGGGCCGTCCGGGAAGCCGTCTGTGTCGGTGCATGCTCTGTCTGGCCCGCGTCGGGATGACGGGTGGGGCGGTGTCACGTCGTGCGGCGGTGGGTCGTGGTCGTGTCGGAGGGGGCGGGCGTGGCAGCATCGTCGGCATGTTGCCGCGGTTCGTCCCTCACAGGCCCAAACGGGCCCCGCTGCTGGTCCACGGGCGCAAACGGTCGCTGGCGGCGGCCTACGGGCGTAATCGGTCGCTGGCGGCGGCCTACGGGCGCAGACGGGCGCTGATGTCGGCCAATGGGCCCGGACGGGCGCTGATGGCGGTCCGCGGGCGCAAACGGTCGCTGGCGGCGGTCCACGGGTCCGGACGGGCGCCGATGTCCGCCCACGGGTCCGGGCGGGCGCCGCTGTCGGCCCACGGGTCCGGGCGGGCGCTGGCGGCGGGGCGGGTGATCGTGGGGCTGGTGGCCGTCGTCCTCGCCGTCCTGCTGGCGGGATGCTCGTCCGGGACCGGTTCCGGTGTCGGGGTGGGCACGGGGCCGCGTCCGTCCGGCGCCGTCTCCGTCCCGGCGTGGGCGCACGGCATGGGCACGGTCACGCAGGCCCAGCTGCCCGCCGAGGCCCGCAGCACGCTCGCCCTCATCGACAAGGGCGGCCCCTTCCCGTACGCCAGGGACGGCGTCGTCTTCGGCAACTTCGAGGGCCGTCTGCCCAGGCAGCAGCGCGGCTACTACCACGAGTACACGGTGAGGACGCCCGGCTCGCGGGACCGCGGGGCCCGGCGCATTGTCACGGGCCGGGGCGGGGAGATCTACTACTCCGGTGATCACTACAACTCGTTCCGGGCGGTGCTGAGATGAGCGAAGACCTGACCGGCCGCTTCGTCGTCGCGCTCGACCTCGGCGGCGTCACGGACAAGGCCGGCCTGATGGACCGCGCCGCCCGGGCCCTGGAGCTGCCCGACTGGTTCGGCCGCAACTGGGACGCGCTGGCCGACTCCCTGTCCGACCTCTCGGTGTGGCCGGAGGCGGCCGAGGGCAGGGGCCTCCTGGTCGTCGTGCGGGACTGGCAGACGTACGCGAAGGCGCGACCGGAGGAGTGGGAGACTGCCCAGGAGGTGTTCCGGCACGCCATGAGCGTGATGCCCGCGCTCACCGTGGCCCTCTCCCTTGGAGCATCCTCCTAGGTGATCGGCGCGGAGCCTGGAGGTTCTGTCGGGGCCTGTCAGCGGCCGCGCCGTGGGAGAATGAAGTACGTGCTCTTTTCCCCCTGGCACACCTGTCGGGGGGTCACCTCTGATCGACTGGGATGTGCAGCACGTGCGTTTCCTCAATGACATCCAGCCCGCGTACGACCTGACGTACGACGACGTGTTCATGGTGCCGAGCCGCTCCGCGGTCGGCTCGCGTCAGGGCGTGGACCTCGCCTCGCCGGACGGCACGGGCACCACCATCCCGCTCGTCGTCGCCAACATGACCGCCATCGCCGGCCGCCGCATGGCCGAGACGGTCGCCCGCCGCGGCGGCCTGGTGGTCATCCCGCAGGACATCCCGATCGACGTCGTCACCGATGTCGTCTCCTGGGTGAAGAGCCGCCACCTGGTGCTCGACACGCCCATCGTGCTGGCCCCGCACCAGACCGTCGCCGACGCGCTCGCGCTGCTGCCCAAGCGCGCCCACAACGCCGGCGTGGTCGTGGACGAGAACCACCGGCCCGTCGGTGTCGTCACCGACCAGGACCTGACCGGCGTCGACCGCTTCACCCAGCTCGAAGTGGTTATGTCCAAGGACCTGCTGCTGCTCGACGCGGACATCGACCCGCGCGAGGCCTTCAACACCCTGGACCAGCACAACCGGCGCTACGCCCCGGCCGTCGACAAGGACGGCAGGCTCGCCGGCATCCTGACCCGCAAGGGCGCCCTGCGTGCCACGCTGTACACCCCGGCCGTGGACGCGAACGGCAGGCTGCGCATCGCCGCCGCCGTCGGCATCAACGGAGACGTGGCGGGCAAGGCCAAGCAGCTGCTCGACGCGGGCGTGGACACGCTCGTCATCGACACCGCGCACGGCCACCAGGAGTCGATGATCAGCGCCATCAAGCTGGTGCGCGCCCTCGACCCGCAGGTGCCGATCGCCGCGGGCAACATCGTCTCCGCCGAGGGCGTCAAGGACCTGATCGACGCCGGCGCGGACATCATCAAGGTCGGTGTGGGTCCCGGCGCCATGTGCACCACCCGCATGATGACCGGCGTGGGCCGGCCGCAGTTCTCCGCGGTGCTGGAGTGTGCCGCCGAGGCGAAGAAGTACGGCAAGCACGTGTGGGCCGACGGCGGTGTCCGCCACCCGCGCGACGTGGCCATGGCCCTCGCGGCCGGCGCGTCCAACGTGATGGTCGGCTCCTGGTTCGCCGGCACCTACGAGTCCCCGGGCGACCTCCAGCACGACGCGAACGGCCGCCCGTACAAGGAGTCCTTCGGCATGGCCTCCGCCCGCGCGGTGCGCAACCGTACGTCGGAGGAGTCGGCGTACGACCGGGCCCGCAAGGCGCTGTTCGAGGAGGGCATCTCCACCTCCCGCATGTTCCTGGACCAGGCCCGTCCGGGCGTCGAGGACCTGATCGACTCGATCATCGCGGGTGTCCGTTCCTCCTGCACCTACGCCGGTGCCGGCTCCCTGGAAGAGTTCGCCGAGAAGGCCATCGTGGGCATCCAGAGCGCGGCCGGCTACGCCGAGGGCAAGCCGCTGCACGCCAGCTGGAGCTGACCCCCAAGTCCCTTTTCCACGGCCCCCGTTGCTCCCGCCCGCCGGGAAACCGGGGCCGTCGGCCTGCCCGGGTGGCTACGGTCGGCGGCGCGCCCGCCGGTTCGCGCGCCAGAGGGCGGGGCAGAGCGCCTACCTCGTCGCCTGGCTCGACGGACGGCCCGTGGGCCACACCGAGCTGCGCTGGACGGGCTGCGCGGCGCCCGAGGTCACCGTGGGCTGTCCGGAGAGCAACGCGCTCGCCGTCCGGCCGGCCGAGCTGCGCTCGCGCGGTGCCGGAACGGCGCTGATCCGCGCCGCCGAGGAACTGGTCGTGGACCGTGGCCTGCCGGTCGTCGGGACCGGCGTCGGCAAGGACGATCTGCGCGCGGCGGCGCTGTACGCCCGGCTCGGGTACCGGCCCCTGACCGACTGCCTGGACCGCTACTCCTGCGTCGACGCCGACGGGTGCGAGCGGGAGTGCGCCGACCCGTGCACCTTCCTCACCAAGGCCCTGCGGACGTGACCGTGAGGTCGCCGTGCAACGACCGGCAGCCCGCGCGCAACGATTTGTCATTCCGGTCCGATGAACGCAATGATCATCCGGGGACGCGCAAGGTTGCTGCATTACGCCCGTGAAGGACCGCCTCATAGGGTGCTCGTCTGTAGGTGGCGTGGCGGGGACCCCGCTCGGTGGGTTCCTGCCCTCGCAGGGCTGTCACCGGTCCCCGCCCGCAATGACCGGCAGCGATAAGGAGCCAGCGCGTGCTCGACCAAGGTGCACCCCCGCACGACCGCCCAGCGACCGCCCCCGTCTCCCCGGGCCTCGCCGCGCGCCTCATGCGGCGCAAGCCCGTGGAACACCTGGTCGCGGAGGGCGGCCAGGGCGAGGGAGGCTCGCTGCGGCGCTCCCTCGGGCTGTGGCAGCTGACCATGATCAGCATTGGCGCCACCCTCGGGACCGGCATCTTCGTCGTCCTCGGCGAGGCCGTCCCCAAGGCGGGTCCGGCCGTCACCCTGGCCTTCGTGATCGCGGGTCTCACCGCGCTGTTCTCGGCCCTGTCCTACGCCGAGCTGGCCGGCACCATCCCGGTCTCCGGGTCCTCGTACTCGTACGCATACGCAACCATGGGCGAACTGATCGCCTGGGTCTGCGGCTGGTGTCTGCTCCTGGAGTACGGCGTCTCGGTGGCCGCCGTGGCCGTCGGCTGGGGCCAGTACCTGAACGAGCTGCTGGACGGCACCATCGGCGTCACCATCCCCGACGCCCTCTCGGCGCCGCCCGGCCAGGGCGGCATCTTCAACCTGCCCGCCCTGATCGTCGTCCTGCTCGGAATGGTGTTCCTGCTCGGCGGCGCCAAGGAGTCCGCGCGGGCCAACACCATCATGGTGTCCGTGAAGATCGCCGCGCTGATCCTCTTCTGCGCGATCGGCTTCATGGGCTTCAAGTCCGGCAACTACTCGGACTTCATGCCGCTCGGGATGTCGGGAGTCAGCGCGGCGGGCGCCACGCTGTTCTTCTCGTACATCGGCTTCGACGCCGCCTCCACCGCCGGCGAGGAGGCCAAGAACGCCCAGCGTGACCTGCCCCGCGCGATCATGCTGTCCCTGGTCATCGTGACCGCGCTGTACGTCCTCGTCGCGGCCGTCGCCGTCGGTGCCTGGCCGTGGCGGAAGTTCAAGGACTCGGAGGCCGCGCTCGCGCAGATCATGACGGACGTCACCGGGCAGAGCTTCTGGGGCACGCTGCTCGCGTTCTGCGCGGTCATCGCCATCGCCAGCGTCGTGCTGACCGTGCTCTACGGCCAGACCCGCATCCTGTTCGCGATGTCCCGTGACGGCCTGGTGCCCAAGGTCTTCGCCAAGGTCCACCCGAAGACCGGCGCGCCGCGCACCAACACGATCATCGTGTCGGTGTTCTGCGGTGTCCTCGCCGCCGCGATCCCGCTGGGACAGCTGGCGGACGCCACCAGCATCGGCACGCTGTTCGCCTTCGCACTGGTCAACGTGGCCGTCGTGGTGCTGCGCCGGACCCGCCCGACCATGCACCGCACCTTCCGCGTGCCGCTGTCTCCGGTGCTGCCCGCGCTGGGCTTCGCGTTCTGCATCTGGATGATGGGCAGCCTGTCCACCGTCACCTGGATCGTGTTCGGTGTCTGGATGGCCGTCGGGCTCGTGTTCTACTTCGTATACGGCTATCGCCGTTCCCGTCTCGCGACCGGTGACCTCGCGGTGACGGCAGAGAAGTGACCGGACCGAAGAAGTGAACCACCCCCTGTGCTGAACGATCTCGACGAACGCATCGTGCACGCCCTCGCCGAGGACGCCCGCCGCTCCTACGCGGACATCGGGCAGATGGTCGGCCTGTCCGCGCCCGCCGTGAAGCGGCGCGTGGACCGGCTGCGGGCCACGGGAGCGATCACCGGATTCACCGTGCGGGTGGATCCGGCGGCGCTCGGCTGGGAGACCGAGGGGTTCATCGAGATCTACTGCCGGCGCAACACCTCGCCGGACACCATCCAGCGGGGCCTGGAGCGGTATCAGGAGGTCGTGGCCGCGTCCACCGTCACCGGGGACGCGGACGCGGTCGCCCAGGTCTTCGCGTCGGACATGCGTCACTTCGAGCGGGTGCTGGAGCGGATCGCCGGGGAGCCGTTCGTCGAGCGGACCAAGTCGGTGCTGGTGCTGTCGCCGTTGCTGCGGCGGTTCTCTTCGGGCGCGCCGGGGTAGGGGCCGCTTCCGGCTCGGCGCGCACGGTCGTGTGCCGGGTGCGGGCGCGTCGTGCTTCCTCCTTCCTCGCGCAGTTCCCCGCGCCCCTGAAGGGGCGCCTCTACTCCGCCGTCTTCCGCGCCAGCGCGTTGTTCCCGATGGAGTTGTGCACGCTGAAGCTCACCGCGTCCGAGCGGTACCGGTCGTCCGACCACTCCACCGGCCGCCCCGCACGCGTGGTCGTCACCCGCCGCACCCGCAGCAGCGGACTCGTACGGCGCACGCCCAGCAGCTCGGCGTCCTGGGCGCCCGCCGCGACCGCGTCGATGATGTGCTCCCCGTAGGCGAAGACCAACCCCGTGTCGTCGTAGAGGCGTTGAGTGACGGAGGGGCAGTCCGGCTCGATCGGCTCGACGGCCGGGGAGATCCAGTCGGCGTACACCGTCCGCTCCAGCAGGACCGGCTCGCCGTCCAGGCCGCGCACCCGGAGCACATGCAACACCCTTGCTCCGATGGGCAGTTGGAGGCGTACGGCGTCCTCGTGCGTCGCCGGGCGGTACTCCTGCGACACCACCTGGCCGGTGGCCTCGCGGCCCATCGCACGGGCCCACTGGGCGAAGCTGCGCAGTTCCTCGAAGCTCTGGCTGCGGCGGCTGGCGAGGACGACGCGCCGGGCGCCCTGGCGGGAGCCGATCAGGCCCTCGGCGGTGAGGGACGCGACGGCCTGACGGACCGTGCCGCGTGAGACGCCGTAGTGCGTGGCGAGTTCCGACTCCGAGGGCAGACGGCTGCCGACCGTGTACTCCTCGCGGTCGATCGCCCGCCGCAGCTCGTCGGCGATCTCCTCGTGTCGCGCCGTCATGCTTCCCCTCAGCTCGGGTCACTGTGCACAGCGTGACCAGCCTAAGCGAGACCTGAGCGTGATCTGAAACGGTCTGGACTGTGCAGCCAACCAGCGGCCAGAGTTTCGCTCCCGTTTACAGACAGGACACCGTGAGCGGGCGTACTGTGACGCAACTTGTTCAGACAAGTTCTCCGCAACCCTCATGCGTCCCCCTGGAGAGACCGTGACCGTGTCCCTGTCGAGAAACGCCGTCCTCGCCGGCTCCCTCGCCGCCGTCGCCGCGCTCGCGCTGAGCGCCTGCGGCGCCGCCCCCGACAAGGCGTCGACCACCACCAAGGACGGCAAGAACGCCGCCACCGCCACCTCCGCGGCCGACTTCGGCGGCATGGACGCCCTGGTCGAGGCGGCCAAGAAGGAGGGTACGCTGCACATCATCGCGGTACCCCGAGACTGGGCCAACTACGGTGCGATCATCGACGGCTTCCAGAAGAAGTACGGCATCAAGATCCAGGACGAGAGCCCCGACGGCACCAGCGAGGAGGAGATCAGCGCCGTCACCACCCGCAAGGGCCAGGACCGCGCCCCCGACGTTCTCGACCTGGGCTCCTCGTTCGCGCTGAGCGCTGCCCAGCAGGGCCTGCTGGCGCCCTACAAGGTGGCCTCCTACGGTGACGTCCCCGAGGCCCAGAAGGACCCGCAGGCCCGCTGGTACAACGACTACGGTGGCTACGTCTCCATCGGCTGCGACGCCAAGCGGGTCAAGAGCTGCCCGACCAGCTTCAAGGACCTGCTCAAGCCCCAGTACAAGGGCCAGGTCGCGCTCAACGGCAACCCGACCAAGTCCGGCTCGGCCTTCGGCGGCGTCTACGCGGCGGCCCTCGCGAACGGCGGCTCCTTCGACGACATCCAGCCCGGCCTGGACTTCTTCGCCAAGCTGAAGAAGAGCGGCAACTACACGCCCGTCGAGTCCACCCCGGCGACCGTCGAGAAGGGCGAGACGCCGATCTCGATCGACTGGGACTACCTGAACGCCGGTTACGCCGACGAGTTCAAGTCCAAGGGCCTGGACTGGAAGGTCGCCGTCCCGAGCGACGGCCAGTACGCCCAGTACTACTGCCAGGGCATCAACAAGGACGCCCCGCACCCGGCGGCCGCCCGTCTGTGGCAGGAGTACCTGTACAGCACCGAGGGCCAGAACCTGTGGCTCAAGGGCTACGCCCGCCCGGCCCTGATGGCCGCGATGGAGAAGGCCGGCACGCTGGACAAGACGGCCGCCGCCAAGCTCCCGAAGGTCACCGGCACGCCGTCCTTCCCGACCGAGACCCAGCAGAGCAAGGCCAAGACGGTCATCGCGCAGGGCTGGGGGAAGGCCGTCTCCGGATGACCGCCGCCCTTCCGCGCGCGGACGTGGCGCCCGTCGCTTCGGCGAAGCGGCGGCGCCGCGCCCCCGGCTGGCTCGCCGTCGTACCGCTGCTGGTCTTCGTCGCGATCGCCTTCGGCCTGCCCGCCGTGGCCATCGTGAACGGCGCCTTCTCGGTCGACGACGCCGGCACGGGCGCCACCGCGTACACCGGCGCCAACATGACGACCTCGCTGCAGGGGACGTACCTCACCGCCCTGCTCGGCAGCGTCAAGCTGTCCGCGGTCTCCGCCGCGCTCGGCGCCCTGTTCGGGCTGCCGCTCGCCCAGGCCGTGGTCTCCTCCCGCTCACGCTGGCTGCGCGAGGCCGTGCTGACCGCCTCCGGTGTGCTCGCCAACTTCGGCGGGGTCCCGCTGGCCTTCGCCTTCGTCGCCACCCTCGGCAACGCGGGTGTCCTCACCGTGCACCTGGGCCTGAAGGACACCGGCTGGGACCTGTACAGCTTCTGGGGGCTGGTCCTCGTCTACCTGTACTTCCTGATCCCCCTCATGGTCCTCACCATCACCCCGGCGCTGGACGGCCTGCGCTCCCAGTGGCGGGAGGCCGCGCTGAACAACGGCGCCACCGGTGTGCAGTACTGGCGGCACGTGGCCCTGCCCGTGCTCGCGCCCTCGCTGCTCGGCGGCCTCGTGCTGCTGTTCGGCAGCGCCTTCGCCGCCTACGCCACCGCCGCCGCCATGGTCGGCAGCGCGGTCCCGCTGGTCACCCTGCAGATCGCCGACGCCCTGTCCGGCAACGTGCTGGTCGGCCAGGAGAACGTCGCCCTCGCCCTCAGCCTCGACATGGTGCTGGTGGCCGGCCTGGTGATGGCCGTGTACCTGCCCCTTCAGCGACGGAGTGCCCGATGGCTCGACGCCTGACCCTCTGGCGGTGGGTCGTCCTCGGCCTCGCCGCCCTGTACTTCCTGGTGCCGCTCGTCGCCTCCGCGATCTTCACGGTGGACGTGCCCGGCCAGGGCCTCACCCTCGACGCCTACACCAAGATCCTCTCCGCCGACGGCTTCCTCTCCAGCCTGCTGCTCTCGCTGGAACTGGCCGTGGCCACCATCGCGGTCGTACTGCTGCTGATGGTGCCCGCCGTGGTCGCCCTCCGGCTCGGCTCGCCCCGGCTGCGCCCGGTGGTGGAGGTGGTGTGCTCCCTGCCGCTGGTGGTGCCGCCCATCGCGTTCGTCGCCGGGATCGCCACCGTGCTCAAGTGGGGCCCGGAGCATCTCTCCAGGACGCCGCTGTTCGAGACCTTCGTGGTGATCCAGAACGACAGCTTCCCCGTCGTCCTCGTCCTCGCCTACGTCGTGATGGCCCTGCCCTTCGTCTACCGCGCCCTGGACGCCGGCCTGCGCGCCATGGACGTACGGACCCTGGTCGAGGCCGCCCGCAGCTGCGGCGCCTCCTGGCCCAAGGCCCTCGTCCGGGCCGTGCTGCCCAATCTGCGCGGCGCCCTGCTGAACGCCTCCTTCCTCACGCTGGCCCTGGTCCTCGGCGAGTTCACGGTCTCCCATCTGCTCGGCTACACCCCCTTCGCCGTGTGGATCTACAACGTCGGCGGCGAGCAGGCCCAGATGTCCGTCGCCGTGTCCGTGCTCAGCCTGCTCGTCACCTGGGCCCTGCTCCTCGCGCTCGCCGGTGCCGGCGGCGGACGCAACCGAACCGCTCCTTCCCGGGGATGACCTACATGACCGCCACCCTGCCCGAGACCCGCACCCAGGCCGCCACCGTCGAATTCCGTTCGCTGCGGCGGGAGTTCGGGGCCACCGTCGCCCTCGACGGACTCGACCTGACCGTCCGCCCCGGGGAGTTCCTGGCCCTGCTCGGCCCCTCCGGCTGCGGCAAGACCACCGCGCTGCGCATGCTCGCCGGGTTCGAACACCCCGACTCCGGTGCCGTGCTGGTGGACGGCGAGGACGTCACCCACGTCCCGGCCCACCGCCGTGACGCCGGGATGGTCTTCCAGTCGTACAGCCTCTTCCCGCATCTGAACGCCGTCGACAACGTCGCCTTCGGACTGCGCATGCGCGGCGTCCGTACGCGCGAACGCCGGGCCCGCGCCGCCGAGTTGCTGGAGCTGGTCGGGCTCGCCGACAAGCGCGAGCGCTATCCGCACCAGCTCTCCGGCGGCCAGCAGCAGCGTGTCGCGCTGGCCCGCGCCCTCGCCCTGCGCCCGCGCGTGCTCCTGCTGGACGAGCCGCTGTCCGCGCTGGACGCCAAGGTGCGGCTCACCCTGCGGGAGGAGATCCGCCGGCTCCAGCAGGAGCTCGGCATCACCACCCTGTTCGTGACCCACGACCAGGAGGAGGCCCTCTCGGTCGCCGACCGGGTCGCCGTCATG
Organism: Streptomyces sp. NPDC048191; assembly: GCF_040652655.1. NCBI lineage: Bacteria > Bacillati > Actinomycetota > Actinomycetes > Kitasatosporales > Streptomycetaceae > Streptomyces > Streptomyces sp. NPDC048191. The sequence goes on along the minus strand of NZ_JBEZMO010000024.1, from coordinate 93,933 downwards.
CGCGCCGGACGCCTCGAACAGTGCGCCGAACCGGCCGAGTTGTACGGCCGTCCCGCCACCGCCTTCGTCGCCGAGTTCGTCGGCACGATGAGCCGGGTCCCGGGCGAGCTGAAGGACGGCACCGTCGAGGTGCTCGGGCAGCGGCTGCCGGCCGACGGCGAGGTGCCGGACGGCCCGGTGGACGTGCTGGTGCGGCCGGAGTCCGTCCGGGTGGGCCCCGACGAGCAGGGCGCCGCCCGGATCGTCGCCACCGCCTTCCTCGGCGCGGTCGTCCGGGTCACCGTACGGCTCGCCGACGGCACCGAGGCCAAGGCCGACCTGCCCGCCCACGAGGCCACCGGACTCGGCGCCGGAACCGCCGTCGGCGTGTCGCTGCCGGAACGCCCGGTGCTCGTGGCCGAACGCATCCAGAAGTGAGGAATCTACCGAACGTGACCCCCCACATCCCTCAACGCCCGCTCCAGGCCGTTCTGTTCGACATGGACGGCACGCTCGTCGACACCGAGCGGCTGTGGTGGGAGGCGGTCGAGCAGGTCGCCGGACGCCCGCTGACCGAGGCGGACCAGCCCGACGTGCTCGGCCGTCCGGTCGAGCACACGGCCGCCTGGCTCGGTACGGCCACCGGCAGGCCGTCCACCGGTCTCGCGGCCGAGCTGCACCGCGAGTTCGCCGCCCGTGTGCGCACCGGGATCGTGCCCCGGCCCGGCGCGCCGGCCCTGCTGGACGCGCTGGCCGCCGCCGGAGTCCCGGTCGCCCTGGTCACCGCGTCGCCGCGCGCGGTCGCCGACGTCGTCCTCGACGCCCTCGGCGCCCACCGGTTCGCGGTCTCCGTGACCGCCGACGACACCGTCCGCACCAAGCCGGCCCCCGACCCCTACCTCGCCGCCTGCCGCGCCCTCGGCGTCGACCCGGCCGCGTGCGTGGCCGTCGAGGACACCGAGACCGGCGTCGCCTCCGCCGAGGCCGCCGGCTGCGCCGTCCTCGCCGTGCCGTCCCTCGCGCCGATCGGCACGGCGCTCGGCCGCACCGTCCGGGAGAGCCTCGCCGGGGTCACGGTCCACGAGCTGGGGCTCATGGTCGCGCCCGAACTCCGGGTCATGAGCTGGAACCTGTGGCTCGGTGGCAGCGAGGTCGACGACCACCGCGCCAAGCAGCTCAAGGCCGTCCTGGAGAGCGGCGCCGACGTCGTCGGGCTCCAGGAGACGGGCGGGACCGCGGCCCAGGAGCTGGCCGAGGCGCTCGGCTGGCACCACCACCGGGCCGGCGAGAACCTCGGCATCATCAGCCGCCACCCGATCACCGCCCGCTTCGGTGACCCCGAGGTCGGGTTCTACGGCGCCGCGGGCGTCCGGATCGCCGTGCGGCCCGGCCACGAGGTCGACGTGTGGACCGCCCATCTGCACTACACGCCGTACGGGCCCTACGAGTCCGCCTTCGACGGCCTGCCGGCGGCGGAGCTGATCGCCCACGAGGAACTGCGGCTGGCCCAGATGCGGGACGCACTGGCCCGCATCGCCGACTCGTCGCGCGAGGACGTCCCGGTCGTCCTCGTCGGCGACTTCAACTCGCCCTCGCACCTGGACTGGCCGGACGTGGCCTGGCCGGTGACGAGCGCCGCCGCGGAGGCGGGCTTCGCCGACTCCTACCGCGAGGCCCACCCGGACCCGGTCGCCGCGCCCGGCCACACCTGGTCGCCGGTCCACCCGGTGCACGAGGACGGCAGCGGACGGCCCGAGCCGCAGGACCGGATCGACTACGTACTGCACCGCGGCCTGACCGTCCGGGACGCGCGGACCCTGGTCGCGGGCAGCCCGCGGCCCTGGCCGGACGTCGCGGACAACGACTGGCCCTCGGACCACGCGGCGGTCGTCACCACGTTCGCGCTTCCGCCGAGGTGACCGTGGGTTACCGCAGGTCACCATTGCGGTACGGGGTGACCATCCCGTAGGTTGTGCGGCGCTCACGCTCACTACTGACTGGTAACACCGGCAGGTACCCATGCGCTGGCCCCTCGGCCGTCCCACCACCGTCCGTACCCGGATCGTGGCGCTCGCGCTCGCCCCGGCCGTGGCACTGATGGGTCTGTGGAGCTTCGCCATGTGGTCCGTCACCGGCGAACTGCGCGCGCTGATCCGGGTCCAGGGGGTGTACGACGTCTTCGGCACCCCCGTGGACACCGCGATCGGGCAGATCCAGATCGAGCGCCGGATGTCCGCCGCCTACCTGGGCGCCCGCCTCGACACCTCCACGGCCGGTCAGCTGCTCGAACAGCAACGCCGCACCGACCGGGCCGTGGACGCCATGCGGCAGGCGGTCCGGGGCGGCGACCGCGGCAGGCTCACCGCGCGGCAGCGGCAGGCGCTGGACGCCATGGTCACGGCCACCGGCAGGCTGGAGGGGCTGCGTTCGCAGGTGCTGTCCCGGCGCATCACCTGGGACCGGGCGGTGGACGACTACAGCGCGCTGGTCGAGCCCGGCTTCGACGTGCAGTCCACGCTCACCGCCCTCCAGGCCGGGCAGATGGCCCGCGAGGCACAGGTCGTCATCGAGCTGGTGCGGGTGCGGGAGTTCGTCTCGCGGGAGGACGCGCTGGTCGCCGGGGCGCGGGCGGCCGGCACGCTGACCGACCGGCAGTACGACACGCTGACCGCGACCATCGAGGACCGGCGGGTGTTCCAGCGGACGTACGTGCCGGACCTGCCCGCCGACTCGCGTGCGCTGTTCGAGGACTTCCAGCGCGGCACCCTGTACGGCTCACTGGCACGCGGCGAGGACGCGCTGCTGCGGGCCGGGGCCGCCGGCGCCGGCAAGGCCGTCGGGGCGGCCACCTGGCGGTCCAGCACCGACCGGGCCGTACACCGGTACATGGAGCTGTGCACGCGGTCCGCCGAGAACTCCGCCGCGCGCGGCCGGTCCTTCGCCTACCGGGAACTGACCAAGGCGGCCGTCGTCGGCGTGGTGGGGCTCGCCGCGGTGGCGCTGTCGCTGTGGTTCGCGGTGCGCGGTGCGCGGCGCATCTCGCGGCGGCTGGAGACGCTGCGGGACGCGGCCGACGTCCTCGCGACCGGCCAACTGCCCGACGTCATGCGCAGACTGAGCGCGGGTGAGGACGTGGACGCGCTCGCCGAGGCGCCGCCGCTCGCCGCCGACGAGGTCCGCGGCGACGAGATCGGGCAGGTCGGCCGGTCCTTCAACACGGCCCGGCTCGCCGCCGTCGAGGCCGCCGTGAAACAGGCCACCCTGCGCCGGGGCCTGTTCGCGGTGCTGCTCAACATCGCGCGCCGCAACCAGGCGCTGGTGCACCGCCAGTTGAAGCTCGTGGACACCCTGGAGCGGCGCACCGACGACCCGGACGTGCTGCGCGAGCTGTTCCGCATCGACCACCTGACCACGCGGATGCGCCGGCACGCGGAGAGCCTGATCATCCTCTCCGGCTCCGCGCCCGGCCGCCGCTGGCGCAGGCCGGTGCCCCTGGCGGACGTCGTCGCCTCGGCGGTCGGCGAGATCGAGGACTACGCGCGGGTGGTCGTGCCGCCGATGCCGGAGACCGGGGTCGCCGCGGACGCGGTCGCCGACGTCGTCCACCTGGTCGCCGAACTCCTCGAGAACGCCACGGTGTTCTCACCGCCGCACACCCAGGTGACCCTGCGCACCGGGCGGGTCGGCAGCGGGTTCGTGCTGGAGATCGACGACCGGGGGATCGGGCTCGACACCGAGGCGCGCACCCGGGCCCACAGCACCCTCACGGACCCCGACGCCTTCGACCCCACCCGCCACGACCGGCTCGGCCTCTACGTCGTCGGCCGCCTCGCCGCCCGGCACGGCATCGAGATCACCCTGCGCGACTCGCCGTACGGGGGGACGACGGCGGTGGTCCTGCTGCCGGAGAGGGTGCTGGCGGAGGTGGAGCCACGCGAACCAGGTGCGGCCGTACGCGAGTTGCCGTCCAGGAACCGGTCCGCCGCGCCGCGTGGGGCGGGCAGCGGGGCCGTACCGGAACCACCCACGCGACACCGGCTCGCACCGGTCCCTGCGCCCGACCAGCAGGCACCGACGGAAGAGAGACGACCGGCGTCCACCGCGACCGCACGAGCCGGAACCGGCCCCGGGCCGGCGGGGCTCGACCAGGCGCCCCCACCACCGCCGACCCCGGGACCCGCGCCGGACCACTCGGCAGGAGCACGGCCGTCGTCCCGGCCCACGTCCCAGTCGCCGGAGACCGGCCAGCTGTCGTCCCTCCCCGACCCCGGCCCGGACACGGTGGGCGGGTCGTCGGCGCCGCCGCCGGCGCTGCCCACCCGGATCCGGCAGGCCTCTCTCGCGCCGGAACTGCGGGACGAGCCGCCGTCCCCGGAGAGCGGGGCCGGGGCCGAGGTCGACGCCGAGGAGATGCGGGCGATCTTCGGGGCCTTCCAGCGCGGGCTCGACCGCGGCCGCAGGGGACTGCCGGCGACCGACGCGCCGTCTCCCGGCGCCGGTACCGCACGGCCGACGGCACCGCGGCGCTCCGGGGGCGACAGCCCCCATACACCCGCACCCGAACACACACGTGCGAACGCCCCCGCACCCGCAACCGCCCCCGACCACCCGGACCCCGCGACCACCGACGCCACGACCACCCACGCCGACGAAGGGACGGACACCGACGATGCACGGTGACGACCAGACTCCCGAGCAGACCGCGGGGACCGAAGCCGCACCCGGTACGGACCTCGGCTGGCTGCTGGACGATCTCGTGGCCCGTACCGACCACGTCCGCCAGGCCGTGCTGCTGACCGCCGACGGCCTCCCGCTCAGCAGCTCGGACGGAATGCGCCGGCGGGACATCGAGCATCTGGCCGCGGTCTGCTCCGGCTTCCACGGCCTGGCCCGTTCGGCGGGCGAGCGGTTCGCCGCGGGCGAGGTGCGGCAGACCATGGTGATGCTCGACGACGCCTACCTCTTCGTCACCCCGGCCGGGCACGGGAGCCGGCTCGCCGTACTCAGCGAGGCCCGTACCGACGTCGGCCAGCTGGCCCACGAGATGGCCCTGCTCGTCCGCCGCCTCGGCCGCCACCTGGACGCGGCCGCCCGGACCCCCAGATGATCCCGCGGTGAGCGAAGAGCACTGGTACGAGGACGAGACAGGGTCCATGGTGCGCCCCTACACGGTGACCAGGGGCCGCACCCGGCCCTCGGCCGCGCACGCCATCGACCTGATGTCCCGGGTCACCGCGCTGGACACCGACGCGCCGGGGGCCGACCTGGACCACGCCCGCGCCGCCCTGCTCGACCTGGTCCGGCGCGGCCCGCGCCCCGTCGTGGAGCTGGCCGCGGACGCCGACCTGCCCCTGACCGTCCTGCGTGTCCTGCTCGGCGACCTGGCCGAGGCGGGCCTGGTCCGCATCGACGAGCCGCGCCGGCTCACGTCCGGGGGCGCGGCCGCCGACCCGGGGCTGCTGCGGGAGATCGTGAAGCGTCTGCGGGAGATCTGAGCGATTGCGAAGACTCTTGTCACAGGCGTGTACGAGGGCGGTGACAGCCGGAACGCACCGGGCGCCCCCGGCGGTCTCCCTGGGCGCAAGTGACCAGTGCCCCGGACTCCCGAGGAGTGAGGGGCAACGCCCGAAGGGGAACCATGCGCGCCCAGAAGCTCTCACTGCTCGCCGTCACCGCCGTCGCCGCCCTGTCGCTCACCGCCTGCCAGGGCGATGACAAGGGGTCCTCCGGCACGAGCGACTCCTCCGCCCCGAGCTCGCAGAGCTCCGCCTCCCAGGGCTCCGGGTCACAGGCCTCCGGTTCCCGGAGCTCCGACGGCAGCGGCACGTCCTCCGGCAAGGGCACCGCCACCGGCCGGTCCGGCACGGGCGGCGGTTCCGGCGCGTGCACGACCTCGCAGCTCGCGATGAGCACCTCCGGGGGCATGGCCGAGGGCACCCTCATCGTCAACATGAAGAACACCGGCTCCGCCGCCTGCACCCTCAAGGGCTTCCCCGGCGCCGACCTGAAGAGCAAGGACGGCAGCGTCAGCGCGAAGCGGAGCAAGCTCGCCGCGCCGCTGGTCGGCGTCAAGCCGGGCGAGGAGGCCCGCTTCACCCTGCACTACCCGCCGAACACCTCCGGCGGCAGCGGCGAGACCTTCACCGGCCTCGTCGTCACCCCGCCCGACGAGACCCACTCCCGCACCCTGCCCGTCAGCATCAACGTGCCCGTGTCGGACGGCAGCGGCCCCGCCATCACCGTCGACCCGGTCGGCACCGGCAAGTAGCCGGCGCCGGAGGCCGTCCGCTCCGCTGGGGCGGACCTAGGCGTCCGTCAGTTGTAGACCTAGAGCCTGGGCTGCCACGGCACGACCTTGAAGTCGCCCGTGCCCTCCTTCACCTTCTCGAAGGGGGCGGAGGACACGCACGGCGGCAGGTCCCTGGTGTCCGTGGGGCTGCCCACCCCGGCCCAGCTGTAGCCCAGCCGGTCGTTCCGGCCGAGGTCGTGCACGGTGACGCCGACCCGCCTGCCCTTCGCCCCCGGCAGGTCGGACGCGGTGATCACACCGGAGACGACGGCGACCCGGCCGCCCGTGACCAGACAGTCGACCTTGGCCTTGGCCCAGGCTCCCCGGCCGTGCAGATAGTGGCTGAACTCGAAGGTGCCGGTGGCCTTGCGCGGGTCCATGGTGTGCCGCGCCGCCAAGTGCGCGTCGAAGGAGAAGGTGATGTCGTCCCCGGCCGACCGGTAGAGCTTGGCGGTGCCGGTCAGCGCGGCGGCCTCGCGCGGTGCCGGGTGCGCCTCCGTCCGGGGCTGGTACGCCCCGCCACCCGAGGCCAGCGCCGCCCCGGCCGTACCGGCGGTGATCAGCAGGGCGGCGGTGAGAGTGACGGCGGCGATCTTCGTACGGCGCTTCATGACGGTCCTTTCCGCAGGTCAAGCGCGTGAACCCAACGCTCACCACTCTCCCGGCAGCGGGCCGCGAGGGCATCGCTCCGCGGGCGGGACCCCGCCTCCGCCGTCCGGCGGGGAACCCCGGCCGTGACCTGCGCCTCAGGGAGGACGGGAACCGGACCCGGGGCCACGCAACGAATCGCCGCCCGGCCCGCGCTCCACGCAACAAACCGCGCACAGGCGCGCAACGGCTCCTGCTTGTCCGGCGGAGCGCGCCGACCGTACCTTCTTCGTGGCCCCCCAAAACCCCTCTTTCCGGTGAGGACCCCGCATGCGCACCGCCCTGCTACAGAGCTCCGGCCGCCCCGGCTCCGTCGCCGAGAACCTCAAGGTCCTCGACGAGGCCGCGGGCCGTGCCGCGGCCCAGGGCGCCGCGCTGCTCGCCGCACCGGAGATGTTCCTGACCGGGTACGCGATCGGCGACGACATCGCGCGCCTCGCCGAGCCCGCCGACGGCGACAGCGCGGACGCGATCGCCGAGCTGGCCCACCGGCACGGCCTGGCGATCGCCTACGGCTACCCGGAGCGCGACGGCGAGACGGTCCACAACTCCGCCCAGCTGATCTCTGCGGACGGCACCCGGCTCGCGAACTACCGCAAGACCCACCTCTTCGGCTGCTTCGAGCGCGACCACTTCACGCCGGGCGAGCAGCCGGTCGTCCAGGCCGAGCTGAACGGTCTCACCGTCGGCCTGATGATCTGCTACGACGTCGAGTTCCCGGAGAACGTCCGCGCCCACGCCCTGGCCGGCACCGACCTCCTCGTCGTCCCGACCGCGCAGATGCACCCCTTCCAGTTCGTCGCCGAGTCCCTCGTGCCGGTGCGCGCCTGGGAGAACCAGATGTACGTCGCGTACGTCAACCGGGTCGGCCAGGAAGGGGAGTTCGAGTTCGTCGGGCTGTCCGTCCTCGCCGGTCCCGACGGAGTCGCCCGCGCCCGGGCCGGCCGCGCCGGGCAACTGGTGCTCGCCGACGCCGACCCCGCCTTCCTGGCCGCCTCCCGTGAGGCCAACCCGTATCTGCAGGACCGCCGCCCCGGCCTGTACGGGTCCCTGGTCTGACACCCCGAGCCCTCCCCGTACCACCCCGCGCAAGGAGTCCGTACCCCATGACGTCCACGGTGCCCAACGCCGTCGAGCACACCGACGAGCAGCAGCCGCCGATCACCATGTTCGGCCCGGACTTCCCCTACGCCTACGACGACTTCCTCGCCCACCCGGCGGGCCTCGGTCAGATACCCGCGACCGAGCACGGCACCGAGGTCGCGGTCGTCGGCGGCGGCCTGTCCGGCATCGTGGCCGCGTACGAGCTGATGAAGATGGGCCTGAGGCCCGTCGTCTACGAGGCCGACCAGATCGGCGGCCGGCTGCGCACGGTCGGTTTCGAGGGCTGCGACGACTCGCTGACCGCCGAGATGGGCGCGATGCGCTTCCCGCCGTCCTCCACCGCCCTGCAGCACTACATCGACATGGTGGGCCTGGAGACGAGGCCCTTCCCGAACCCGCTGGCCGAGGCGACCCCCTCGACCGTCGTGGACCTCAAGGGCGAGTCGCACTACGCCGAGACCATCGACGACCTGCCCCAGGTGTACCGGGACGTCGCCGAGGCCTGGAACAAGTGCCTGGAGGAGGGCGCCGACTTCTCCGACATGAACCGTGCGATGCGCGAGCGGGACGTGCCGCGCATCCGCGAGATCTGGGCGAAGCTGGTCGAGAAGCTCGACAACCAGACCTTCTACGGCTTCCTCTGCGACTCCGAGGCCTTCAAGTCCTTCCGGCACCGCGAGATCTTCGGCCAGGTCGGTTTCGGCACCGGCGGCTGGGACACCGACTTCCCGAACTCCATCCTGGAGATCCTGCGCGTCGTCTACACCGAGGCCGACGACCACCACCGCGGCATCGTCGGCGGCTCCCAGCAGCTGCCGCTGCGCCTGTGGGAGCGGGAGCCGGAGAAGATCGTCCACTGGCCGTACGGCACCTCGCTGAAGTCCCTGCACGTGGACGGCGAGCCCCGTCCGGCGGTGACCCGGCTGCACCGCACCGCGGGCAACCAGATCACCGTGACGGACGCGAACGGCGACATCCGCACCTACAAGGCGGCCGTCTTCACCGCCCAGTCCTGGATGCTGCTGTCCAAGATCGCCTGTGACGACTCGCTCTTCCCGATCGACCACTGGACCGCCATCGAGCGCACCCACTACATGGAGTCCAGCAAGCTCTTCGTCCCCGTGGACCGGCCGTTCTGGCTGGACAAGGACGAGGAGACCGGCCGGGACGTCATGTCGATGACGCTCACCGACCGCATGACCCGCGGTACCTACCTCCTGGACGACGGTCCGGACAAGCCCGCCGTGATCTGCCTGTCCTACACCTGGTGCGACGACAGCCTGAAGTGGCTGCCGCTGTCCGCGAACGAGCGGATGGAGGTCATGCTGAAGTCGCTCGGCGAGATCTACCCGAAGGTCGACATCAGGAAGCACGTCATCGGCAACCCGGTGACCGTCTCCTGGGAGAACGAGCCCTACTTCATGGGCGCGTTCAAGGCCAACCTGCCCGGCCACTACCGCTACCAGCGCCGTCTGTTCACCCACTTCATGCAGGACCGGCTGCCCGAGGACAAGCGGGGCATCTTCCTCGCCGGTGACGACATCTCCTGGACCGCCGGCTGGGCCGAGGGCGCGATCCAGACCGCGCTGAACGCGGTCTGGGGCGTGATGCACCACTTCGGCGGGGAGACCGACGCGGCCAATCCCGGCCCGGGTGACGTGTACGACGAGATCGCCCCCGTGGAGCTGCCCGAGGACTGACCACGAGAGCGAGCAAGGACCAAGGCGCGGGCGGCCGGCCTCAGATTCCGGCCGCCCGCGCCTTTTCAAACACCTCGGCGGCGACGTCCGTGAGCTCCCGGGCGTCCCGGGCGGAGCTCTGGAGGTCGACGAGGATCTCGTCCAGACCGATGCCGGCGAACTCCACGAGGTCCGCCACGATCTGGTCGACGTCGCCCTGGAAGGGTTGGCGGTCCGCCCCGTCGTACGGCTTCGCCCGGGGGCCGGCGTTCACGCGCAGCACGGTCCGGACCGGCTTCGTACGGCCCCGCTCCTCGGCCAGCTCCCGCAACCGCCGCCACTGCGCGCCGACCCCCTCCGCGCTGAACCCCGCGGGCAGCCAGCCGTCGGCATGGTCGACGAGCCTGCGGAAGGCCCGGTCGTTGCTCGCCGCCAGCATCACCGGGATGGGCCGGACGGGCTTGGGCCCCACCACGGCGGAAGCGATCTTGGTCAACCGCCCGTCGTGGACGACCGGATCCGGACCCCACACGGCCCGGCACACCGCGATGATCTCGTCCAGGACCGCGCCGCGCTCCTCGATCGGCCGGACACCCGAGGCCGCGTACTCGTCGAGGGACCAGCCGGTGCCCAGGCCCGCGATCACCCGCCCGCCGCTCGCCGCGTCCAGCGAGGCGAGGGCCTTGGCGAGCTGGAACGGCACGTGCAGCGGGGCCACCAGGACGCTGGAGCCCAGCTCCGCCCGCTCGGTGGCCGCCGCGGCCAGGGTGAGGGTGACCAGCGGGTCCGCCACGTTGCGGTACTGGTCGGGCCAGGGCAGCCCTTCGACGCCGTACAGGCCCTGGGTGGCGGGCTCGGGGAACAGGGCCCGCTCGAAGACCCACAGGCTGTCGTAACCGATGTCCTCCGCGGCGCGTGCCACGGCGGGGACGTCCTTGCCGATCGAGTACTGCCGCATCTGGGGGAGACCGAGACCGAGCCGCGTTGCCATACAGCCACTCCTCTGTGATCGGGTGCCTGTCCGTCAACGCCCCGCGGCCCAGGGGAAGTTCCGGTGTCGCCCGGTCAGTCCGTCAGCGGTGTGAGCAGCATCCGGCCGGCGAAACCGACGGCCGCGTCCAGTCGCTCGGTGAACTCCTCGGCCATGTCCCCGCAGTGGCGCAGCGCCCACAGCGACCGTGCCGCCACCCAGGCCGCGTCGCGGGCCCGCTCCAGGCTCCAGGAGGCCAGGAGATGGGTGAGCGGGTCGGCGATCTGGAGCAGGTCGGGACCCGGCATCAGGTCCTCGCGGATGCGCTCCTCCAGCGAGCCGAGGAGATCGCCCACGCGGTCGAACTCGTCCTCCAGTTCGGGCGGTTCGCAGCCGAGCGTACGGCAGGCGTCCACCACGGCGAGCGCCAGGTCGTGCCCGATGTGCGCGTTGATGCCCGCGAGGGCGAACTGCAGCGGGCGCACCCCGGGATGGCGGCGGAGCTGGAACAGCGGCCGCCAGCAGGCGGGCGGACGGCGGTCGGCGTCCGCCGCGTCGACCGCCGCCAGATAGCGCTCGGCGAACCGCACGTCCAGCGCGATCGCCGCCCGTGGCTCCGGGAACGCCCCGGTGTCCAGGCGCCGGTCGACCTCCTCGGTGACGGTGAGGTAGACGCGGTTGAACACGGCGACACCGTCCCGCTCGGGCAGGGTCGCGGCGAGGGCGCGCATCCGGGAGACGACCGCGTCGACGGGGGTGGTGAGTTGTTCCAACTGCGCCATGAGGGAAGGGTCCCAGCCCCGGGCCGGCCGGCGTGCCGACCGGCCCGGGGCTTCGCCGGAACGGGGGAACGGGCTGCCGCGGTGCGGATGCGACGGGGCCACACGTGTCAGGCCTGCGTGCCCGGCGCCTCGCCGCGCCCCGGGCCGCGCGCAGGCGGGAAGTGCGCCGGCTCCTCGCAGGCCGGCACCGCGTCCCTCCGGCCGCCGGGGGAGTCCGACGGCCGCCGGGGCGCGGCCGGGACGGTCACACGTCGTAGGCCTATGACTTGGCGCGCGGAGTCTGCGCGTCGCCGGCCTCCGCGTCGTAGGCGGACGTGCCCTTGTCCAGCAGCGGCCCCTGCTTCTTCAGGTGGGCCGGGGCGAAGGCGCGCAGCGCGTGGTAGCCGGTGATGACGACCAGGGTGCCGAGGGCGATGCCGCTGAGTGAGAAGTTGCCGGAGAACTTCATGCTGACGTTGCCGACACCGATGATGATCCCGGCGGCGGCCGGCACCAGGTTCAGCGGGTTGCGCAGGTCCACCTTGGCGTTCAGCCAGATCTGGGCGCCGAGCAGGCCGATCATGCCGTAGAGGATCACCGTGATGCCGCCGAGGACCCCGCCCGGGATCGCGGCCACGACCGCGCCGAACTTCGGGCAGATGCCGAAGAGCAGCGCGAAGCCGGCGGCGGCCCAGTAGGCGGCGGTGGAGTAGACGCGGGTCGCGGCCATCACGCCGATGTTCTCGGAGTAGGTGGTGTTCGGCGGGCCGCCCACCGCGGTGGACAGCATGGAGGCGACGCCGTCCGCCGAGATCGCGGTGCCGAGCTTGTCGTCCAGCGGGTCGCCGGTCATCTCGCCGACCGCCTTGACGTGCCCCGCGTTCTCCGCGACCAGGGCGATGACGACCGGCAGCGCGACCAGGATCGCCGACCACTGGAACGACGGCCCGTGGAAGTGCGGCAGGCCGATCCAGTCCGCCTTGGAGACGCCGGAGAGGTCGAGTCGCCAGTGGTCGGTGACCTTGCCGCTCGGGCTCATGGAGTGGATCCTGCCGAAGATCCGGTCGAAGGCCCACGAGATGCCGTAGCCGAAGACGAGGCCGAGGAAGATCGCGATCCGGGACCAGAAGCCGCGCAGGCAGACCACGGCCAGGCCGGTGAACAGCATGACCAGCAGCGCCGTCCACTGGTCCTGCGGCCAGTAGGTGGAGGCGGTGACCGGAGCCAGGTTGAAGCCGATCAGCATGACGACCGCGCCGGTGACGATCGGCGGCATGGCCGCGTGGATGATCCGTGCCCCGAAGCGCTGCACCGCGAGTCCCACGAGGAACAGGGCCACGCCGACGACGAACACCGCGCCGGTCACCGTGGCGCTCGTACCGCCCTGGGCGCGGATGACGGCGGCCACACCCACGAACGACAGGGAGCAGCCCAGGTAGCTGGGCACGCGGCCGCGGGTGGCGACGAGGAAGATCGCGGTCGCCACGCCCGACATCATGATCGCCAGGTTGGGGTCGAGGCCCATCAGTACGGGCGCGACGAAGGACGCCCCGAACATCGCGACCACGTGCTGGGCGCCCAGGCCGACCGTGCGGGGCCAGGAGAGCCGTTCGTCGGGGCGTACCACCGCTCCGGGCGCGGGCGTGCGCCCGTCACCGTGCAGTTTCCAGCGCACGCCGAGGTCCATGGTGGGGTTTCGCTTTCTTACGTACGTGAAGACGGTCCGGACCATTGTCTCGGGTAACGAGCGGCTCTACGCTCACACGGTCCTCCTTATGAATCTCGTTCATGTACAAGAACGACGTGGATCGGAGAGCCGATGCGTGCAAGATCCCGTGCGGCCGTGCTGCTCGCCGCGGTGCTGGCCTTCGCCGGTGTCCTCGCCCCGTCCGCACACGCCGCACCCAAGGCCCCGAGGACCGCCGTCCTCGACGGCGGCCGCCTCCAGCGGGCCCGGGCACGCCTGGACCACGACCCCCGACTGCAGCGTGCGCTCAAGGACCTGACCAGCCGTGCCGACGGCTGGCTGGACCAGGGCCCCTGGACGGTCGTCGACAAGCCGAGGCCCGCGCCCGGCGGCGACATCCACGAGTACCTGAGCCAGGCCCCCTACTGGTGGCCCACCACCACCCCCACGGCCGACAACCCCTGGGGCTGCCCGTACGTCCAGCGCGACGGGCAGCGCAACCCCGAGGTCGACAGCGGAACGGACCGGCAGGACGTCGAGAAGGTCTTCGACTCCTCGTACGACCTCTCGCTCGCCTGGTACTACACCGGAAAGCGCGCCTACGCCGAGAAGGCCGGGCAGATCCTGCGCACCTGGTTCCTCGACCCGGCCACCCGGATGAACCCGGACCTGAACCACGCCCAGTTCATCCCGTGCAAGTACGACGGCCGGTCCATCGGCATCATCGACTTCTCCCAGTCGTACACCAGCGTCCTCGACGCTCAGGCGATCCTCGCCGCGGGCGCCCCCGGCTGGAGCGCCCAGGACCGCACCGCGATGGGCAGGTGGAACGCCGACTTCCTGAACTGGCTGAAGAACAGCGACTTCGGCAAGGAGGAGGGCGCGGCCGCCAACAACCACGGCACCTTCTACGACATGCAGCTCGCCGCCCTCGCCTACGCCACCGGCGACGACGCCCTGGCCCGGCGGACGGTGCTCGACGCGCGCGCCAGGCGGATCGACCCGCAGATCGCGGCCGACGGCAGCCAGCCGCAGGAACTCGCCCGCACCCGCAGCTGGCACTACTCCACCTTCGACCTGGTCGCCTACACCCGCCTCGCGGCCATCGGCCGGCACGTGGGCGTGAACCTGTGGTCGTACCAGGGCCCGGACGGCCAGAGCCTGTTCAAGGCCGTGGACTATCTGCTGCCGGCCGCGACCGGAGCCGCCGCGTGGCCGCATCCGGAGCTGGAGTTCCACCGGTACGCGGCCACCGACGTCGTGCACGCGGCGGCCGACGCCGGTGACGCGGCGGCACAGGCGGCCGAGGCGAAGCTTCAGGCGCCGCCCGGGGGAGACCTGTGGGCGCTGCGGCCCGCCGCGGAGCAACTGGACTCCATCGCGGGCTGACGACGAGGGAAGGGGCTCCTGAGCGGTCGCTTAGTATGGATCGTCAGCAGCAGCGATGTTCAGGAGCCCCACCCGTGACCGCCGAAGCCCCGATCGCCCCCGCCGTCTCCTACGGCCGGCTGATCCCCGTCACCGTGCACTTCGACGACCTCGACGCGCTCGGCCTCCTGCACAACGCCCGCTACCCGCTCATGGTCGAGCGCGCCTGGACCGAGCTGTGGAACGAGCACGGCGTCCGCTTCGACGGCGACTGGCACGCGGCCGGCGACGCCTGTAACGCGGTCCGCGAACTGCGCATCGGCTACGAGGCGCCGGTGACCCGCCCCGGCACCTACGCCGTCCACCTCTGGCTGGAGCGGCTCGGCACCACCGGCCTGACCTACGGCTTCCGCTTCTGCTCGGCGGACGGGACGCAGACCTACGCCCAGGGCACCCGGGTGCTGGTCCGGCTGGACGCCACGACCCTGCGCCCGGCGCCCTGGACCGAGTCCTTCAGGGCCGTGGGTCGGGAACTGCTGCGGCCGGCCGGCTGACCTCGGCCCGGCCGCCGCGCTCGGCGGTGCGCAGCACGCCCGCGAACACCGCGAGCCCGCAGGCCAGCGCCGTCACCACGCAGAACGACACCACGAGGCTGGTCGCCTGGGCCACCCCGCCGATCAGGCTCGGCGCGATCAGCCCCGAGGTGTAGGTGATCGTCGCGACACCCGCTATGGCCTGGCTGGGATGGGGCCCGGCGTGCCCGGCGGCCGCGAAGCACAGCGGTACGACCACCGCGATACCCAGCCCCATCAACGCGAACCCGCCCATCGCCACCGCCTCGTGCCCGGCGAACACGATCAGCAGACCGCCCAGCACGGCCAGGATGCCGCCGGCCCGGACGGTGCGGACCGGGCCGAACCGGTTCACCACCGCGTCCCCGGCGATCCGCGCCACCGCCATCGTGAGCATGAATCCGGTCGTGCAGGCGGCGGCCACCCCCGCCGAGCTGTCCAGCCGGTCCCGCAGGAACACCGCCGACCAGTCGAGGCTGGCGCCCTCCGCGAACACCGCGCAGAAGCCGACGGTGCCGATCAGCAGCGCCGAGCGTGGCGGCAGCGCGAACCGCGGCGGCGGTTCCTCGTCCTCGGCGGGCTGCAGATCCAGCACCCAGGTGCAGGCCACCAGGCCGAGCGCGGTGAGCGCGGCCGAGGCGAGCGCGAGGTGCAGGCGGGCGTCCGACCCGAGGTGCGCGGCGAGCGTGCCGGCCGCCGAGCCGACCAGGGCGCCCGCGCTCCACATGCCGTGCAGCCCCGACATGATCGACTTGTCGAGCAGCCGCTCGATCTCGACGCCGAGCGCGTTCATCGCGACATCGGCCATGCCCGCGGTGGCGCCGTAGACGAACATAGCCAGGCACAGGGTGTAGAGGTTCGCCGCGAGGGGCGGCAGGACCAGGGCGAGCGTCCACAGGGCGAGCAGCCCGCGCAGGGCCGTACGGCTGCCGAAACGGTGGCTGATCCGGCCCGCCAGGGGCATCGCGCAGGAGGCACCGAACGCCGTGAAGGCGAGGGCGAACCCCAACTGGCCCGCGCCGAGCGAGGCGTGGTCCTGGATCCACGGCACCCGGGTCGCGAACGATCCGGTCACGGCGCCGTGCACGGCGAACACGGCCGCCACGGCGTACCGGGCGCGCCTGACCTCGCCATGTGCGTATCCCACGTCACTCATGTTCCGGTCCCTCCCCGAGCCTCGCCGCCGCGGCACGCGCCGTAAACTATCAGGGACCCTGCCTGATAGATAGACGCCTTTACGGCCGCCGTTCGGGAGCGCGTCGCTCGGGGAGGGCTGCCGATCTGGGAGGATTCCCGTCATGCCCGCATCACCCAGCACCGCCCGGGCCATCAACGACCGCCTGGCCCTCGGGCTGCTGCAGCAGGAAGGCCCGCTCACGGCAGGGCAGTTGAAGCAGCTGACGGGTCTGTCCCGGCCGACGGTCGCCGACCTCGTGGAACGGCTCACCAGCGCCGGCCTGATCACGGTCGTCGGCGAGTCCGGCGAGCAGCGCCGCGGTCCCAACGCCCGGCTGTACGGCATCGTCGCGGACCAGGCCCATCTGGCCGCGCTCGACGTACGCACCGGAGGCGTCTTCGTCCTGGTCTCCGACCTGGTCGGGCGGGTGCTGGCGGAGGCGTCCGTGCCGATCGGCGGTGAGACCGGGACGGGGCCTGCCGTGGAGCAGGCGGTCGCCGCGGTGGAGCGGACCGTGAAGGAGGCCGGGGCGGTGGGGAGGCTGCACACCGTCGGGATCGGTGCGCCGGGCCTCATCGACCCGTCCACCGGTGACCTCCGTGACTCCGGCGGGCTTCCGGAGTGGCACCGCAGCCTGGCCGCCGCCCTGCAGGAACGGCTGCCCGGGGCGCGGGTCACCGTGGAGAACGAGACCAACCTCGCCGCCCTGGCCGAACAGCGCGAGGGCGCCGCCCGGGACCGGGACACCTTCGTCCTGCTCTGGCTGGGCCACGGCGTCGGCGCCGCGGTCGTCCTCGACGGCACGCTCCGCCGCGGCGCCTCGGGCGGCACGGGTGAGATCGGCTTCCTCCCGGTCCCGGGCACCGCCTCGCTCCCCTCGGCGAGGGACTGCGACGGCGGCTTCCACTCGCTGGCCGGCGCGGCGGCGATCAGCTCCCTGGCAGCGGAGTGCGGCCTGCCGGTACCGGCGCCGATGGACGGCCCGGGCGCGGCAGTGGTCATTCGGGAGGCAGTCGCGGAGCTGACGGAGGACAAGGCCGTGCACCCCGGTGCCGACAGACCTGCCGGTCCAGGGGCGGTGCATCCGGGTGCCGAGCCCTTCGTCGGTTCGGGCGGTGCGGGCGCCGTGCGGTCTGCCGAGCGGTTTCTCCATCGTCTCGCCGACCGGATCGCCGTGGGGGCCGCGTCCGTCGTCGCCGTCCTCGACCCCGGCTGCGTGGTGCTCGGCGGAGAGGCCGGCCAGGCCGGGGGGCCGGTACTCGCGGGGCTCGTGGAGGAGCGGCTCCGTCAAATGTCCCCCCTGCTCACGGAGGTACGGGCGAGCACCCTCGGCGGAGCGGCGGTGCTGCGCGGCGCTCTGCTGACGGCCCGGGACCGCGCCCAGGACGAGCTGTTCGCACCCCCGGACCGCAACTGACCACCCGCCGGCCGGGCCCGACCCGTGTCCCCGGGGCCGACCCGTGTCCCCGGGCCCGACCCGTGTCCCCGGGGCCGAACCGGCCCCACCCTCACCGCTCCGACGGCGTCTGAAGCTCGGCCGGCCGGTTCCTCCCCGCTCCGAGGCGGGTCTCGGCCGGTCCCTCCCCGCGCCGAGGCGGGTGTCGGCCGGTGCCACTCGTGGACCTGCCCTTCGGTGCGGAACCGACCCCGGCCGGGCGTCTCCGCCGAGCCCAGCAGGCGATGCCTCCGGCGGCGACCGCAGATCCCGGGTGGGTTCGTCGAGCGGCACCGGGTGACCGGCCGCCCCCCTCCGGTCAGCGGCCGAAGCGCCGCCCCAGGTACTCCTCGAACGTCGTCTTCCCCACCGCGTGTTCCGGCGCCAGCAGCCCGCCCGCGCGGGCGGCGCGATAGACCCCGCCGAACAGCGGTACCCGCGCCACCGCCCGGCGCCGGCCGGTCGCGTGCAGGTAGGCGTGGGCCAGCGAGTCCAGGGACCGTACTTCGGGGCCACCCATGTCCGGCACCCGGCCGGCCGGCGCGTCGAGGGCCAACTCGGCCAGGCGGTCGGCGACTTCGCCCACCTCCACCGGTTGGTCGGGGACGCCGGCCGGGACCGGTAGGACGGGCGACTTGGCCAGCCCGCCGAGGACGGAGAGCACCAGGTCGTGGAACTGGGTCGTGCGCAGGACGGTCCAGGCGAGCCCCGACTCCTCGATCCGCCGCTCCACGGCCAGTTTGGTCCTGTAGTAGCCGAGCGGGACCCGGTCGACGCCGACGATCGAGATGTAGACCAGATGGCCCACTCCCGCCCGCCGGGCCGCCGCGATCAGGTGGTCGGCCGCCTCCTCGTCACCGCCGCGCGGGCTGCTCGCGCAGTGCACCACGGTCTCCACACCGGCGAGCGCGGCGTCGAGCCCGCTCCCGCCCACGCGCAGATCGACGGCGTACGGCTGCGTGTGCCGGCTGAGCACCCGCACCTCGTGCCCGTCCGTCCGCAGCCGTTCCGTCACGCACCGGCCGAGCGTGCCGGTCCCGCCGGTCACCAGGATCGTGGTCATGCTGTACCTGTCCCTCCGGACTCGCGTGCCCCGGGCGGAGCACTCTCGACCGCTTGGACCAGGCAGCCCCCGGGAAATGTGACAGCCCCGGCCCGGCTGCGCTACGACCGCGCCAGCTGCCGCCGCATGTAAGCCAGCTTGTCCGGGTTCATCACCGTCCGCACATGGGCGATCAGCCCGTCGCGCAGCTCGAAGGCCGCCACCCCGACGAGCACGTCGCCCGCCCAACCGGCCAGCGCGCTCGCCCCGTTGACCTCCATCACCACGATGTCCAGGCCGCCCGTGAACCGCTCGGCGCCGCCCACCAGGAAGCGCACGACCTTCTCGCGTCCCTCGATGGGCCGCCTGACCGCGGACACCTTGCCGCCGCCGTCGCCCCAGTAGGTGACATCCGCGGCGAGCAGCTTCTCCAGACCGGCCAGATCGCCCTCGCGGGCCGCCGTGAGGAAGGACATGACCAGTTCCTCCTGCCGCTGCGGCGCCGGCTCGAACCGGCCCTCCGGCACGGCCACCCGGGCCACCGCCCGCCGGTACAGCTGACGGCAGTTGGCCTCGCTCAGGTCCAGGACGCCGGCGATGTCGCGGTGGGCGTATCCGAAGGCCTCGCGCAGCACGTACACCGCCCTCTCGGTCGGCGTCAGCCGCTCCAGCAGGACCAGCAGCGCCATCGAGACCTGCTCGCGCCGCTCCACCGACTCCAGCGGCCCGAGCGTGCCGTCGGAGGTGACCACCGGCTCCGGGAGCCAGGTCCCGGGGTACTCCTCGCGCCGCGCCCGGGCCGAGGTCAGCCGGGTGAGGCAGAGGTTGGTGACGGCCTTGGCGAGCCATGCGCCGGGGTGCTCGATCGACGCCCGGTCGGCCCCGCTGAACCGCAGATACGCGTCCTGCACCGCGTCCTCCGCTTCGTGGGCGGAGCCCAGCAGACGGTAGGCCAGGCCGAACAGCCGGGGGCGGTGGGACTCGAACTCATGGGCAAGCGGTGACGGCTTCATGGTCGTCACCCTGCCAGACGCCCGACCGCCGCCTGGCGGCCCGGCGGCGGGCAAGGGCCGTCGTCACCGCCACCGGGCTCGACCGCACGATAAAAGGACTAGACCATTGCGTCAATAGGTCCGGACCAGCTCCAATCCGCCCTGTTCGACCGGCAGTTGTGCCCGGCCGACTGCGCCGCGCAAGGCCGGTGACACACGCTGTGAGGGAACCCACACCCCTCACCTGTCAGGACGGCCGTCCGGCGTGGCACACTGGCCCTGTACCAGAAGCAGCGCACTCCGGGGTCGGTGAAAGTCCGAACCGGCGGTTACAGTCCGCGACCCGGTCGCTTCCAGCGGCCGGTTGACCAGGTGAAATTCCTGGACCGACGGTTAAAGTCCGGATGGGAGGCAGTGCGCGGCGGGCGGGCACGTATTCGTGCGCGCCGCCGTATCTGGGGCTTGTCCGCATGCGGACGGGCCTCCTTTCGGCGTCGCCCCGATGTGCTCACCCGTACATTCTGTCGTCATCGACAGGCCCCGGAGTCCGTGCCCGAAGAGGCAGGAGGACCCGGGAAGTGTTCACCGGAATCGTCGAAGAGCTGGGTGAGATCACCGCCGTCGAGAACCTCGGCGACGCCTCCCGTTTCCGGCTCCGCGGCCCCGTCGTGACCGAGGGCGCGCAGCACGGCGACTCCATCGCCGTGAACGGGGTCTGTCTCACCGTCGTGGAGCACGAGGGCGACGAGTTCACCGCCGACGTCATGGCCGAGACCCTGAACCGCTCCAGCCTGGGCGCGCTCACCGTCGGCTCCCGGGTCAACCTCGAGCGGCCCATGGCCGTGGGCGCGCGTCTCGGCGGGCACATCGTGCAGGGCCATGTCGACGGCACCGGTGAGGTGCTGGAGCGCAGGCCCTCCGACAACTGGGAGATCGTGAAGATCTCCCTCCCGGCCGACCTCGCCCGGTACGTGGTCGAGAAGGGCTCCATCACCGTCGACGGCATCAGCCTCACGGTCGTGGAAGCGGGCCCGGACCACTTCACGGTCAGCCTCATCCCGACCACGCTCGACCTGACCACGCTCGGCCACAAGCAGCCCGGCGACCCGGTCAACCTCGAGGTCGACGTCGTCGCCAAGTACGTCGAGCGGCTCCTCGGCGACCGCGCCCAGGGAGCCACGCGGTGAACTGGCTCAACTCCGAGGCCTTCTCCCTCTTCGGCCAGCGCATCATCTGGTCGGACATGACCGGCAACATCCTCGGCCTGATCACCCTCGCCCTCGGCTGGCGCCGCTCCCTTCTGACCTGGCCCGTGCAGTTCCTCTCCGGCCTCGTCCTCTTCGTCGCCTTCTACGGCCATCTGACCGGCAGCGCCGGCAAGCAGGTCGTCGTCATGACCGTCGCGCTCTACGGCTGGTGGCAGTGGCAGCGCGACAAGGGCCGGTCCGCGGACGGCCACATCACCCCGCGGTTCGCCACCTGGCGCGAACGCGCGGCGATGCTCGGCGCGGCCGCCGCCGGCACGGTCGCCGTGGCCCTGCTCTTCACGACCTACCCGTCCCTGTCCTGGGACCCCTGGCCCGACGCCTACATCTTCGTCGGCACCATCGTCGCGATGTACGCCCAGGCCAAGGGCATGGTGGAGTTCTGGATCGCGTGGCTGCTGGTCGACGCCGTCGGCGTGCCCCTCAACTTCGCCAACCACTACGCCTTCTCCGGTTTCGTCTACGTCATCTACGGCGCACTCGTCCTGTGGGGCATGCGCGACTGGTGGCTGCGCTCCCGCAAGGGCGCGCAGCCCGTCCTGGAAGGAGCCCCGGCATGACCTCGGCACCGCCCCTGTACGCCACGCACCTCGTCGAGAACCTCGGGCTCGACCCCGTCGAGCAGGCCATCGCCGACATCGCGGCCGGCCGCCCGGTCGTCGTCGTGGACGACGAGGACCGGGAGAACGAGGGCGACCTCGTCATCGCCGCGGAGAAGGCGACCCCGGAGATAGTCGCCTTCATGATGAGCGAGTGCCGGGGACTCATCTGCGCCCCCATGGAGGGCGAGGAGCTGGACCGGCTGCGGCTGCCGCAGATGGTGCAGGACAACACCGAGTCGATGAAGACCGCGTTCACGATCTCCGTGGACGCCTCGGCCGCGCACGGTGTGAGCACCGGCATCTCCGCGTCCGACCGGGCGACGACGCTTCAGCTCCTCGCGAACGGCACGGCGCAGCCGACGGACTTCGTCCGCCCCGGCCATGTCTTCCCGCTGCGCGCCAAGCCCGGCGGCGTCCTCAGCCGCAACGGCCACACCGAGGCCGCCGTCGACCTCGCCCGGCTCGCGGGCCTGCGCCCGGCCGGTGCCATCGTGGAGATCGCCGGCGAGGACGGCCGGATGCTCCGCCTGCCCGAGCTGATCCCGTTCGCCCGCAAGCACGGCCTGACGATCATCTCCATCGAGGACCTGATCGCCTACCGCCGCGGCAGCGAGCCGACCGTCCGCCGCGAGGCCGAGACCCGCCTGCCCACCAAGCACGGCACCTTCACCGCCTACGGCTACCGTTCCGTCGACGGCGTCGAACACGTCGCCCTCGTCCACGGCCGGATCGGCGAGGGCGAGGACGTCCTGGTCCGCGTCCACTCCGAATGCCTCACCGGTGACGTCTTCGGCTCCCTGCGCTGCGACTGCGGCCCCCAGCTGGACGCCGCTCTGGAGCGTATCCAGGAGGAGGGCCGCGGCGTGGTGGTCTACCTGCGCGGCCACGAGGGGCGGGGTATCGGCCTGCTGTCCAAGCTCCGGGCGTACGAACTCCAGGAGCGCGGCCGCGACACCCTCGACGCCAACCTCGAACTCGGCCTGCCCGCCGACGCCCGCGACTACGGCGCCGGCGCCCGGATCCTCGCCGATCTCGGCGTGCGCAGCGTCCGGCTGATGACCAACAACCCCGACAAGACCGACGCGCTGCTGCGCCACGGCCTGAACGTCACCGGGCGCGAGCCCATGCCCGTCCAGGCGGGCGAGCACAACCTCCACTACCTGCGCACCAAGCGGGACCGGATGGGGCACGACCTGCCCTGGCTGGACACGCCCGCCGTGGCGGCCTGCGGTAACCAGTAAGCAAGAAGCACTGAGAGGACACACGTGAGCGGCAAGGGTGCACCGGAACTGTCCGTACGCAACGCGAGCGACCTGAGGGTCGCCGTCATCGCGGCGCAGTGGCACGAGAAGGTGATGGACGGTCTGGTGAACGGCGCCCTGCGCGCCCTGCACGAACTGGGGATCGACGAGCCGACCCTGATCCGGGTCCCCGGCAGTTTCGAACTCCCGGTCGCCGCCAAGGTGCTGGCCGGGCGCGGCTACGACGCCGTGGTCGCGCTCGGTGTCGTCATCCGCGGCGGCACCCCGCACTTCGACTACGTGTGCCAGGGCGTCACCCAGGGCCTCACCCAGGTCAGCATCGAGACCGGCGTCCCCGTCGGCTTCGGCGTGCTCACCTGCGACACCGAGGAGCAGGCCCTGGACCGGGCCGGTCTGGAGGGCTCGAACGAGGACAAGGGCCACGAGGCGGTGACCGCGGCGGTCGCGACCGCCGCCACGCTCCGCTCAGTATCCGAACCCTGGCACTGAGGCACCGGCCGGAGCGCGTAGGGTAAGGACCACCATGTCCAAGAAGACGTTCGAGGAGCTCTTCACCGAGCTCCAGCAGAAGGCCGCCCACGGGGACCCCGCCACCTCCCGCACCGCAGAGCTGGTCGGCAAGGGAGTCCATGCCATCGGCAAGAAGGTCGTCGAAGAGGCCGCCGAGGTCTGGATGGCCGCCGAGTACGAGGGCAAGGAGGCGGCCGCCGAGGAGATCTCCCAGCTGCTGTACCACGTCCAGGTGATGATGGTCGCCCGCGGGATCTCCCTGGACGACGTCTACGCCCACCTGTAGTCCGCCCCGCCGCAACCGCCGTAGAAACCCCTTCACGCAAAGGAAGCCGACCTCATGCTGCGCATCGCCGTCCCCAACAAGGGTTCACTGTCCGGCCCTGCGGCGGAGATGCTGCATGAGGCCGGCTACCAGCAGCGCCGCGAGTCCAAGGAGCTGCGGATCGTCGACCCGGTGAACGAGGTCGAGTTCTTCTACCTCCGCCCCCGCGACATCGCGATCTACGTCGCCTCCGGCCGTCTCGACGTGGGCATCACCGGCCGCGACCTGCTGATCGACTCCGGCGCCGACGCCGAGGAGATCCTGCCGCTGGGCTTCGCCCGCTCCACCTTCCGTTTCGCCGCCAAGCCCGGCACCGCGAACGGCATCGAGGACCTCAAGGGCAAGACCGTCGCCACCTCCTACGAGGGCATCGTCGCGGGACACCTCGCCGACAGCGGTGTCGACGCCTCCGTCGTCCACCTGGACGGCGCCGTGGAGACCGCGATCGAGCTGGGCGTCGCCGAGGTCATCGCCGACGTCGTGGAGACCGGCACCAGCCTGCGCAACGCCGGCCTGGAGGTCTTCGGCGAGCCGATCATGAAGTCCGAGGCGGTCGTCATCCGCAGGACAGGCACCGACGGGGACGAACCGAAGGTGCAGCAGTTCCTGCGGCGCCTCCAGGGCGTCCTGGTCGCGCGGACGTACGTGATGATGGACTACGACTGCCGCGTCGAGCAGCTGGAGAAGGCCGTCGCGCTCACCCCCGGCCTGGAGTCCCCGACCGTCTCCCCGCTGCACAACGAGGGCTGGGTCGCGGTCCGTGCCATGGTCCCCGCCAAGGAGGCGCAGCGGATCATGGACGACCTGTACGCCATCGGCGCCCGGGCCATCCTCACCACGGCCATCCACGCCTGCCGCCTGTAAGGGGTGCGCACCGCGATGTCCGAGCTTCCCTCCCTTCCCGTCACCTTCCGGCCGGGCCACACCCGGGCGATCCTGCTCACCGCCGGTGTTGTGATCTTCCTGACCGTCTCCGCGATCGGGCTGCTGCTGGAGCAGCTCGGCCCGGGGGAGCGGCTCAGCTTCGTCGTCACCGGGGCGCTGATCTTCTGGGTGCTGGCCCAGCTGGCCCGGGTGAAGGTCGTCGCCGACGAGTCCGGCGTCACCGTGGTGAACATCGCCAGCAGGCGCCGCCTGGAGTGGGCGGAGATCCTCCAGGTGAACCTCCGTCCGGGCGATCCGTGGGTGTTCCTCAACCTCAGCGACGGCACCAGCCTGCCCGCGCTCGGCATCCAGCCGGGCATCGCCAAGCAGCGCGCCATCGCCGACGCACAGGCCCTGCGGGCCCTCGCCGAAGCCCGTTCGACGCCCCACCCGGCGGAAGATCAGGGCTGACTCGGGGGCCGTTCGGGGCTGTCTCGGGGGCGCCCACCCTGCCCGAGTGGCCCCTGTCTTGATTAATCTGGTGGCGGAGGCCCTTTCGCTGCGCCTCCGCCCCTGCACGCCACCCGGCGCACAGGGGTTCCTGCTACCCGAGGAGTGACTCCCTCCAGCGATGGACGGATCGTCCTGTAGTACCTGCGCCGCCCCGACCCGACATACCGGGAAGGCGGTGGCAGCGTGACCATCCCCCTGCTGCTCCTCGCAGCGGCATTCCTGCTGATCCTCGCCAACGGTTTCTTCGTGGCGGCCGAATTCGGTCTGGTGACCGTCGAGTCGACGGACGCCGAGAAGGCCGCGGCCGAGGGCGACCGACGGGCCGGTAGGGTGGCCGAGTCGCTCAAGGAGCTGTCCTTCCAGCTCTCCGGCACCCAGCTCGGCATCACCATCACCTCCCTGGTCGTCGGCATGCTCGCCGAACCGGCCCTGGCCCGCCTGCTGCACGGCCCCTTCGCCGCCCTCGGCATCCCCGGCGGCGCCGTCTCCGGTGTCGCCGTGGTCGTCGGCATGCTGCTGGCCTCCGCGATCCAGATGGTGATCGGTGAGCTCGTGCCGAAGAACTGGGCGGTCTCCAAGCCGCTCCAGGTCGCGCGGTTCGTGGCGGGCCCGCAGCACCACTTCTCCCGTCTGTTCCGCCCGGTGATCGCCGCGCTCAACACCGTCGCCAACCGGCTCGTGCGGGCCCTCGGCGTCGAGCCCGCCGAGGAGCTGGCCTCCGCCCGCACCCCTGGCGAACTCGTCTCCCTGGCCCGGCACTCCGCCCAGGCCGGCGCCCTGGAGCAGGACACGGCCGACCTGTTCGTCCGCACCCTGTCCCTCGGCGAGCTGACCGCGCAGCACGTGATGACCCCGCGTGTGAAGGTCAGTGCCCTGCAGGACACGGCCACCGCCGAGGACGTCGTCAACCTCACCCGCGCCACCGGCCTGTCCCGCTTCCCGGTCTACCGCGAGAAGATCGACGACGTCGTCGGCATGGCACACCTCAAGGACGCGCTCGCGGTCCCCGTGCACGACCGCCTGCGCACCCCGGTGACCCGCATCGCCCGCAAGGCGCTGCTGGTCCCCGAGACCCTGCCGGTCCAGCCGCTCCTCGCGCGCCTGCGCAGCGAGCAGCCCATCGCCGTCGTCGTCGACGAGTACGGCGGCACGGCCGGCGTGGTCACCCTGGAGGACATCGTCGAGGAACTCGTCGGCGAGGTCCGCGACGAGCACGACGCCAAGGACGTCCCCGAGCTGGCCCCCGCCCCGCCGGAGGACGGCCGGCCCGCCTGGGACGTCGACGGCAGCTGCCGCGTCGACATCCTCCAGCGCATAGGCCTCGACGTGCCCGAGGGGCCGTACGAGACGGTCGCCGGACTCGTCGCCGACCTGCTCGGCCGTATCCCGGCCCCCGGCGACCGGGCCGAACTGCCCGGCTGGCGGGTCTCGGTCCGCCAGGTCGGCCACTACCGCGCCGAACGGGTCCGCCTGGTCCGGACGGCCCAGGCCACGAACGTCATGGAGGCCGCGCGATGAGCGTCCTCCAACTGGTCTTCGCCGCGCTGCTCGTGCTCACCAACGGCTTCTTCGTCGGCGCCGAGTTCGCGCTCGTGTCCGTCCGCCGCAGCCAGATCGAACCGCTGGGCACGGCCCGGGCACGCCAGGTCCTCTACGGCCTGGAACGGCTGCCCCAGATGATGGCCGCGGCCCAGTTCGGCATCACCGTCTGCTCCCTGACGCTCGGCGCGGTCGCCGAGCCGACGGTGGCGCATCTGCTGGAGCCGGTGTTCGCGGCGGTGCACCTCCCGGACGGCATGGTGCACCCGCTGGGCTATGTCATCGCGCTGGCCGCGGTGGTCTTCTTCCACCTGGTCATCGGCGAGATGGTCCCGAAGAACCTCGCGATGGCGGCTCCCGAGAAGGCGGCGCTCTGGCTCAGCCCCGGGCTGGTCTACTTCGCGCGCCTGTGCAAGCCCATCACCGTCTCACTCGGTGCCTGCGCCCAGGCGATCCTGCGCCTCTTCCGGGTCGAGCCCAAGGACGAGGTGGAGGCGGTCGTCACCAGCGAGCAGCTCAACCGGCTGCTGGAGGACTCCGGCCAGGCGGGCCTCCTCGACCCCGAGGAGCGGGAACGCCTGGAGGACGCCCTGGAACTGGGCTCCCGCCCGGTCACGGACGTCCTGCTGCGCCGCGAGTCCCTGGTCACGGTGACCCCGGCGGTCACCCCGGGAGAGATCGTCGAGCTGACCGCCCGTACGGGGTACTCCCGCTTCCCGGTCGCCGCGACGGACACGGGCCCCTTCATGGGGTACGTCCACGTCAAGGACGTCCTGGACCTGGAACACTCCGACCGCGCCGTCCCGCAACACGTCTGGCGGCCGATGACGACCCTGCGGGCCGAGCTGCCGCTCGACGACGCCCTGACGGTGATGCGCCGGGCGGCCACCCATCTGGGCCAGGTCGCGGACGCCTCCGGCAAGGTGCTGGGCCTGGTGGCCCTGGAGGACGTCCTGGAGATGCTGGTGGGCGAGGTACGGGACCCGGCTCACCGGGAGATGCCGGACGTGAAGCTGACCGAGCCGCGGGGGAGCGGGGAGCCGGAGGGAGCGCTCGCCTGAGCGCTCGCCTGGTGCGGGAGCCGTGCGGCCGCCGGCGTGTCGTGGCCGGCCGCGCGGTTCCCCGCGCCCCATTCGGTGCTATGTCGCCGACGGGTCGTGAGGCCCCCGCCCCGACAGCACTTCCCCGTACGCCTGCATCAGGTCCGGCAGCCGCAGCGTCGCCAGGTCATCCCGCGACAGGGCCCCGGCGTACGTCGACAGCCGGAGATCCCGGTACGCGCAGCTCTTCTCGTACAGCGTCCGCAGGAACCGCCCGTTGCCCAGCTCGTCGATCCACCCCTGGTCGACCACGTGCCCGGCGATCGAGCGCAGCTCCTCCAGCGCCTCCTCGTCCCACATGTCCCCGTTCTCCCCGGCCAGCACCTTGCCGATCTCGGTGAGTTCCTGCGGCCGGTACGAGGGGAAGTCGACACGGGTCGTGAACCGGGAGGACAGCCCCGGGTTCGCGGCCAGCAACCGGTCCATGCCCTCGGGATAGCCGGCGAGGATCACCACCAGATGGTCCCGGTTGTCCTCGGCCCGCTTCAGCAGCACCTGCAGGGCCTCGTCGCCGTACGCGTCCCCCTTGCCGTACCCCGAGTTGGACAGGGAGTACGCCTCGTCCACGAACAGCACCCCGCCGATCGCGGAGTCGATCAGTTCGTTGGCCTTCACGGCCGTCTGCCCGAGGTACTCACCGACGAGGTCCGCCCGCTGGGCCTCCACCAGGTGGTCCCCGCCGAGCAGGCCCAGTGCGTAGAAGACCCGGCCGAGGATCCGGGCCACCGTGGTCTTCCCGGTGCCCGACGGCCCCGAGAAGACGAAGTGCCGTTTCGGCGGCTGCACCGGCAGCCCCTGCCCGGCCCGCAGCCGGGCCATGTTCAACTGCGCGGAGAGCGCCTTCACCTGGCGCTTGACCGGCTCCAGACCCACCATGCGCTCGAGTTCGGCGAGCGCCTCCTCGAGTAACGCGGGATCGGTCGGACCGGCCGGGATGGGCGAGGAGACCCCGGTCTTCACCCGTACCGCCGGATCGCTCACCGACGGCAGGGGCCCGGTCGGCAGGTCCGGCTCCGGCAGCCGCAGGTCGCGGCCCTCGGTGCCGAAGAGCGGATCGAAGCCGTCCGTCCCGTCCACGCTGTCCTGCCCCGCACCGGTCAGGGTGATCGCGGCCAGGTCGGCGGTGTCGTCGTACCCGTCGCCCTCGGCGATCGCCGCGAGCCTCGCGGAGGTGTCCATGAAGGCCGGGTCGACCCGGTGCACGGCCCGGTACAGGGGCAGCGCCGCCGCCGAGCGGCCGGTGCCCTCGTGCGCCCGCGCCAGCCAGTAGCGCAGTTCCTTGCGCTGCGGCTGCTCGCTGCGGCAGCGCATCAGCGCCGCCGAGAGCAGCGGCTCGGCCTGCCCGTACATCTCCAGCCGGACCCTGGCCATGCCGCCGAACAGGCCGGCCTCGATGCCGAGCATCGGATCGTCCAGCAGCGAGTCGGTGTGCCGTACCAGCTGCTCCCAGTCCTTGACCAGATAGGCGCGGCAGGCGTGCAGAAAGCGGACCTGGGGGTCGGTGTCGACCGGGGGCAGTCCGGCGAGCGCCCGGTCCAGCTCCGGCACATGCCGGCCGTCCAGCCAGTGCGAGGCGTGCGCCAGCAGCAGATCGCGCGGACTCTCCAGCACCGGCTGCACCCACCAGCCCAGCCAGTACCAGGAGTTGAGCGCCCGGCGGTGCCGCGCCCGCTGTTCGCCGAAGCGGTCGCGGTGCCGGAACATCCTGAGCAGCGAGGTCGTCGTGTCGACCCGGAGTGCGTGCAGCCCGAGCCAGCCGTCGGCCATCCCGGGGTCGATCCGCACCGCGGTGCGGAATTCCTCCTCGGCCTGCGGGTAGGCGCCCATCGTGTAGGCGTCCACACCCCGCAGCCAGGCCAGGTCGGCCGGGGCCTCGGGGCCCTGCGTGCCGAAGTCCATCCCGTCCCCCCACAGACCGTGCCCCGTGGATCATCACCGGGCAGTCGCCCGACGGCCGCCGCGGTCGAACCGCTGTGCCGCGGGCCGGAGTTGCAGGTGCGCGAGGCAGCCTCGAAGGTCGCACCGAAGGCATCGTACCCGCGCGACGACCGCGTGCCGAAGGGTGCCGCACGGGCCGTTTGGCGAGGTGGGAGCAGACGGGGCACACGCGATTTGGTGACCGAGGGTGAGCGGATCGGTGCGCGGAGCGCCCGGAAAAGCCTCTGCGGACAGAACGAAGCCCCCGGTCACGGGGGAACAACCGGGGGCTTCGCGTCCTGGGCGGTCTCGAATGACCGCACATTGAGAACGTAAGACCTGTACGGGCCCCGGGTCAAGCGGAGTTGAGGCACTCGAAGAAGTTCGCCGTCGAGCCTCTTCACAACTTCACCACAACGCGGACGGACTGTCACTCTCTGTCACAACTTGGTCCGGTCCACCAGTTGACCCAGGTCCCGGGAGCACCGCATACCCCTCGGGTGTCTGCCGCACCAGAAGATCGGCATGGGGGCGCGAGGGGTCCCGGGTGAAGTGCGCGTGCTCCGCCTCGACCCAGCCCTCCCAGAACTCCCGCTGCTCCGCCCCGTCCCGCAGCCGGCCCCGTGTCCAGGACTCCTCCCGGGGCAGCTCCATCCACAACAGCAGCGCCAGGTGCGGCCGCAGTGCCCGGCGGCCGGCTCCCACTCCCTCTATCACGACCACGGGGGCGGCCGGCAGCGGGCGCGGCGCGCCGAAGGTGCGGCCCCGCCAGTCGTACGGCGTGTAGAGCGCGCTCTCGCCGCGGGCGAGCGGGTGTATCACCTGGGTCGCGAGCCGGCCGGTCCACTCGAAGAGCTGCTCATGGCTGGCGATGTCGTCCAGGTGTAGCACCGGCGCCCCGCCGAGCGCGGCGGCCAGGCGGCCGGCGAAGGTGGACTTCCCCGAGCCGGCGTGCCCGTCGACCCCGATCAGCCGTACGGGCCCGAGGGACGGGGGGAGCCCGCGCAGCCGGGCGGCGAGATCGCGAATGACGGTTCCCTGGAGGTGGGTCGGTGTGGGCGGTTTTCCGGAAACAGTGTAGTAGTGGCCCATTGCGGCGGACGGGCCGCCGGGGTTGCCGGACGCGAAAGTCGCGTTTTGAATCATCGGCTGGCGGCCAGTCAATGGCCCGGATAAACGTTCGCGAATCCCCTGACCGATATGTCGAATTCGGCGTTCCGGGTGTGCCCGCCGCTGAGTAAGGTGCCTCCAGCGCAACCGGCGTGCGTCGTACGGGGACTGGCAGGGGGACATGGCCACGGAGTTATTCGAAGGGCACTATGTGTGGCATCCGGCGGCCGACGACCGTGTCCTGGCGAGCGTATGCGTCGATGTGCGCGCCGGACGTTATCGATACGCGTCCGAGGCCCTCGCCGAGACGCGTTCCGACTTCGGCCTGCGCGCCCACCGCTCGCTGGTCCTCGCCTCCGAGGCGGCCGGCACCGATCTGGTCGAGCGCTGGCTCGCGGAGGAACCGACGCCCGAGGCGGCGCTCATGTGGGCCCGGGTCGCGGTGCAGCGCGCGCTGCGGGCCGCCGACGCGCGCGACGAGCGCGCCGAGACGCTGGAGCGGATCGCGCTGACCGCCTGCGACCGCGCCGCCGCCGTGGCCCCCGAGGACCCCACACCCTGGGTCGCCAAGCTGGCCATGGCCCGGCTGCACCGGCTGCGCGACCCGGCCCCGCAAGGGCTGCTCACCGCACCGCCCGGTCCCTGGCGGCTGTTCTCGCACGTCCTGTCGCTGGACCCCTGGCACCGCGAGGGCCACCACCGCTTCCTGTCCTGCTTCTTCACCCGCTACGGCGGTTCGGTCAACGCGGCCTGGGACGTGGCCGCCTTCCTCAGCCAGCGGGCGCCCGCCGACTCCGCCCTCCGGCTGCTGCCCCTGGTGGCGCTTGTGGAGAGCTACAACCCCACCCAGCTGCTCGCCGACCGCATCTGGGAACAGCCGCAGTGGCGCTCCACCGCGCTGTCGATCTACCACAACTGGCTGCCCGCGGTGGCCGGTTACCGCTTCACCCCGGTGCTCGACCTGGCCTACCTCGCGCACGCGCTGGTCATGGCCCAGCGCGAGTTCGAGGCCCGGGCGGTGTTCGCGGCGATGGGCCCCTACGCCTCGCGCATGCCCTGGAGCGCCTTCGGTGACCCCGCCGAGCAGCTCTCCCGGGCCCGGCGCGCCTGCGGCCTGCCCGTCCCGCGGCCCGACTGACCCCGTGCGTCCGGCCCCTGTCCGTCCCTGCTCCCCAGCGAAAGATCCCTGCTCCCCTCCCGAGAGAAAGGCAGATCTGTGTCGGAACGGATGTCGACCCCACGGGCGAAAGCCCGCGGGGGAGAGGACCCGGTCGTGTTCGACGACGACGCGACCCTGCACGCGATGGGTTATCCGCGGAAACTCACCCGACGCTTCCAGGCGTTCGATAATTTCGCGATCTCCTTCACCATCATCAATATCCTGTCGGGCATTTTCTCGTCCTTCGGATTCGGTATGAATGCGGGTGGCCCTCGTATTCTCGTGTTCGGCTGGATCGGTGTCTGCGTCATGGTGCTGCTCATCG
Source organism: Streptomyces sp. NPDC048191 (assembly GCF_040652655.1). Taxonomy (NCBI): domain Bacteria; kingdom Bacillati; phylum Actinomycetota; class Actinomycetes; order Kitasatosporales; family Streptomycetaceae; genus Streptomyces; species Streptomyces sp. NPDC048191. Next base: position 61,739 of record NZ_JBEZMO010000024.1, on the reverse strand, counting down.
GTGCGGCCATGGCGGAAGTCGCCTCGGCCTATCCGACGAGCGGTGCCCTTTATTTCTCCGCCGGTAAACTTGCAAAGCGTCACAAGGGTGCCTGGTCCTGGTTCACGGGCTGGCTGAACTTCGTCGGCCAGATCGGTGGCACCGCCGCCACGGGGTATGCGGCCGCCACCTTCATCCAGGCGTTCGTTCACCTGCAGTGGCCCTCCTACCAGCCGACCACGCACCAGACGGTCCTGATCACGGCCCTGATCATCGTGGTGCAGGGGCTCGCCAACACCTACACCGTCCAGCTCGTCGCCGTACTCAACCGCATTTCCGTGTGGTGGCTGCTGATCGGACTCGTCGTGATCGTGGGCGCACTCATAGTGATGCCCGATCACCATCAGCCGGTGTCCTTCGTGACGCATTTCGAGAACAACACCGGCTTCACGAACGGCCTTTACGGCGGCATGCTCGGCCTGCTGGTCACGAGCTGGACGTTCACCGGCTTCGACGGCAGCTTCCACATGTCCGAGGAAACGGTCCACGCGACGATCAACGCGCCCAAGGGGATCACGCGCTCCATCGGCTATTCGGCGATCACCGGGCTGATCCTGATGCTGGCACTGGTCTATAGCATTGGCGACTACGCCAAGGTGGCCGGTTCGGACGCACCACCCGTTCAGATTCTCATCGACGGGCTCGGTCTCGGCACCGCCAAGGTCATGCTCCTCGTCGTCATCGGCGCGATGCTCTTCTGCGGTCTCGCCAACCTCACCAGCAACACCCGGCAGATCTTCGCCTTCTCCCGCGACGGTGCCATGCCCGGCTCCCGCTGGTGGCACTCGGTCTCGCCGCGCACCCGTACGCCCGTGAAGGCGGTGTGGCTCGCGGTCGCCTGCTCGGTGGCCCTGGTCGTGCCGGGCTGGTGGTCGCACACCGCGTTCACCGCGATCGTCAGCGTCAACGTGGTCGGCCTCTTCCTCGCCTACGCCGTACCGATCTTCCTGCGGCTGCGGCTCGGTGACGCGTTCCAGCCCGGGCCCTGGCACCTGGGCCGCTGGGGTCGGCCGGTCGGCTGGCTCGCGGTGATCTGGATCGTGCTGAGCAGCATCCTGTTCATGCTGCCGCAGGCCTCGCCGATCACCGTCGACTCGTTCAACTATGCGCCGATCGCGCTCGCCGTCGTGCTGGTCGTCGCCACGGTGTGGTGGTTCGCCACCGCCCGCCGCCGCTTCCAGGGGCCGGTCAGCTACGGCGGGCCCGACGAGGTGGCCGCGATGGACCTCGTCTGACCGACGCGCCCCTCGAGCCCCGGCCCACCGCACCACTTCCGGGCCGGGGCTGTTCCGTGCCCGGAGGCCGGAGCCGGAAGTTCCCTGCGCGCCTGCGAGCGGCCCGGCCCGAGGGCCCACGAGGACACCGCTCAGCCGCTCCATGAGGTCACGTGCCCGCTCCGGCATCCCGGCGGCGCCGGGAAGCGACGTCCTCCGGGCGGCCACCGCGCCGGGCGGCGCCCTCAGCTGGTGAAGGCATCCTTCAATGGCCAAGACCAATATTCATTCCCCGGCATGCGTCGAAGTGCTGGCAGGGGCATGCCGCCTGCCTCATAGTTGGCGCAAAACCTGCACACGATCAGCCCCGACCCGGACACCTGGGGGTATCCGCGCCCATGAGCAGAGCCCAGCAGCCGTCCCGCAGAACCGTCCTCGCCGTCGCCGTCGCCGCGGCGGTGGCCGGGGGGACGGTCCCCGCGACCGCCGCCGCCCAGCGGCCCGCCACCGACGCCGACGACGCCGGCCAGGCCCGGCCGATCGACTACCACGCCTGGACCACGTACCGCGAGTGGCGTCTCGGCGCCGCCCAGGGCGTCCGGGCCGTCTCCGGCGCCCGCCCCGGCGTCGAGATCGGCGCCCCCGCCGGCCGCAGCGACTACACCGATCCGCACACCGGCACGACCGCCACCTGGGAGTACGCCGTCTGGACCTCCCCGGTCCACCGGCTCACCGTCCCGGCCACCGAGGTCGTCTCCTCCTGGAACGCGCACACCCCCGACGGCACCTGGCTCCAGGTGGAACTGCGGGGCACGTACACCGACGGCACCGAGACCCCGTGGTACGTGATGGGCCGCTGGGCCGCCGGCGACCAGGACATCAAGCGGACCTCGGTGGACGGCCAGAGCGACGGCAAGAGCACGATCTGGACCGACACCTTCGCCATCGACGACGCGAGCACCGGTCTGCGCCTGGCGTCGTACCGGCTGCGCCTCACCCTCTACCGCAGGCCTGGGACGCACCTGACGCCGACCGTGTGGCGGCTGGGCGCGATGGGGTCCGACATCCCCGACCGCTTCACCGTCCCGGCCTCCACCCCCGGTCTCGCCCAGGAACTGGCCGTACCGCGCTACTCGCAGGAGATCCACAAGGGCCAGTACCCGCAGTACGACAACGGCGGAGAGGCCTGGTGCAGCCCCACCTCCTCGCAGATGATCGTCGAGTACTGGGGCGGCAGGCTCACCCCCGAGCAGCTGTCCTGGGTCGACCCCTCGTACGCCGACCCACAGGTGGACAACGCCGCCCGCTTCACCTACGACTACCAGTACGAGGGCTGCGGCAACTGGCCGTTCAACGCCGCCTACGCGGCCACCTTCGGCGGTATCCAGGGCGTGGTCACGCGCCTCGCCTCGCTCACCGACCTGGAGACGCTGATCGCGGCCGGCATCCCGGCCATAACGTCCCAGTCGTTCCTGAAGACCGAGCTGACCGGCGCCGGCTACGGCACCTCCGGCCACCTGATGACGGTGATCGGGTTCACCGCGGAGGGCGACGTGATCGCCAACGACCCGGCCTCGCCGAGCGACGACGCGGTACGACGGGTCTACCTGCGCCGGGAGTTCGAGAACATCTGGCTCAGGACCAAGCGGTACAACGCCTCCGGCAAGGTCGCCTCCGGCACCGGTGGGGTCTGCTACCTCTACTTCCCGGCCCACCCGAGCCCGCGCCAGCGCAAGGCCCTCGCGGCGGTGGGGGTGCGCTGACCGTGTGAGGAAGCTCATCGCCGCACATGGAGCCGCGGGTGGCAAGGTGGACAAATGGATATGACCACGCACCCGGCCACCGCCACCCGCGCCCGCACCGGCGGCCCCCGGGAAGACGGCCCGAAGATCCTCGAGCACGTCATGGGCTGGGTGCTCGTGGCGGTCGTGGCGATGCTCGTGACCCAGCTCGGCCTGCTCTGACGCGACCCGCTCACGTGTGCGGCATGTTCTGACATACTGCTCGGGTCCAGCCGACCGCCTGGAACAGGGTCGAAATTGAACATGCCGCAGCAGCGTGCCGCCGTCCGTCCCCGGACGCGCGGCACCGAGCGCTCGGAGGCGCGTCGCGCCGAACTCATCGCCATCGGGCGGAAGCTGTTCGCCGACACGTCCTACGACGCACTGTCCATGGACGACATCGCCCGCCAGGCGCACGTCGCCAAGGGCCTGATCTACTACTACTTCCAGTCCAAGCGGGGCTACTACCTGGCGATCATCCAGGACTCCGTCGCCGACCTGGTCACCTCCGCCGCCGGCGGTCTCGAGTTGCCCGCCGTGGACCGCGTCCACCGCACCATCGACGGCTATCTGCGCTACGCCGAGCACCACCAGGCGGCCTACCGCACCATCGTCAGCGGTGGCGTCGGCTTCGACGCCGAGGTGCACGCCATCCGGGACGGTGTGCGCGAGGCGATCATCGCCACCATCGCCGAAGGGGCCTACGGCCGCAGCGACATCGCCCCGCCGGCCCGGATGGGCCTGCTCTCCTGGGTGTGCGGCGTGGAGGGCGCCACCCTGGACTGGATCGACCGCCCCGAGCTCTCCCGCGACACCATGCGCCGGCTGCTCGTGAAGACGCTCGGCGGAGCCCTGCGCGCCGTGGCGGAACTGGACCCGGCCTACCCGGCGCCGCAGCCGGCCCGCCGCGACGGCTGACCCGCGGTCGCCCCGCGCACAAGGGAGCGGAGGCTCGTGGTCCTCCGCTCCCAAGTCCCCCCGGTGAGGGGTTATTTGATGGCCTTGACCAGCTCACCGTTCGAGGTGTCGCCGCTCAGCTCCCAGAAGAAGGTGCCGCCGAGGCCCTGCTGGTTCTTGTACGTCATCTTCGTGGCGATGGTCGAAGGGGTGTCGTAACTCCACCAGTCGCTGCCGCACTTGGCGTAGGCCGTGCCGCCCACGGTGCCGGTGGCGGGGCACTTGGTCTTGAGCACCTTGTAGTCGTCGATGCCCTGCTCGTACGTCCCCGCCGCGGGGCCGGTGGCTGTGCCGCCGGGCGCCGTCCGGGTGACCCCGGTCCAGCCGCGGCCGTAGAAGCCGATGCCGAGCAGCAGCTTGGACGCGGGGATGCCGAGGCCCTTGAGCTTGGCGATGGTCGAGGAGGTGTCGTACCCGGGCTTCGGGGTGCCGCTGTACGAGGTGAGCGGCGAGTGCGGGGCGGTCGGCCCGGTCGCGTCCCAGGCGCCGAAGTAGTCGTAGGTCATCGGGTTGTACCAGTCGACGTACCGGGCCGCGCCCGCGTAGTCCGCCGCGTCGATCTTGCCGCCGCCGGCGGCGTCCGCCGTGATCGCGGCCGTGACCAGGCCGGCGGAGCCGAACTTCGAGCGCAGCGCGGCCATGACGTTCTTGAACGCCTCCCGGCCGCTGGTGTCGCACGTGTTGCCGCAGGCGTTCGGGTACTCCCAGTCGATGTCGATGCCGTCGAACAGCCCCGCCCACTTGGAGTTCTTCACCAGGTCGTAGCAGGACTGGGCGAAGGCGGCGGGGTTCTTGGCGGCCTCACCGAAGCCGCTGGACCAGGTCCAGCCGCCGAAGGACCACAGGATCTTCAGGCCGGGGTGCTTCTTCTTCAGCTTCAGCAACTGGTTGAAGTTGCCGCGCAGCGGCTGGTCCCAGGTGTCGGCGACGCCGTCCACCGACTCGGCGGCGGTGTAGGCGCGGTCGGTGGCCGCGTAGGAGTCGCCCATGGCGCACTTGCCGCCGGTGACGTTGCCGAAGGCGTAGTTGATGTGGGTCAGCCTGGCCGCGGAGCCCGAGGTCTCGATGTTCCTGACGTAGTACTTGCGGTCGTAGGTGCCCCATTCGGTGAAGTAGCCGACGACCTTCGAGCCGGCCTTGACGTGCGGTGCGGCCTTGGCCGCCGCGGTGGCCGGGCCCGCGCCGGCGAGCAGCCCGGCGCCGAGGGCGGCGGTACACGCGGCCGAGACGAGCGCCCGCAGCCGGGAGCGGTGGGGAGTGTGCATCGGGTGGCTCCTCGTGGGGAGAGGGGAACGCGCGCCGATTGGCATGAACGCGGTAAAGCGTTGGTCATGCACAGTAGGAGGACTAGACCACTGCGTCAATGGTTCGGACCAATTCCGGAGCGGGGTCCGGCGGTACGAAACGTTCCGGCTGGATTCTTGAAGTAAGCGGTCGTTAACTGGTGACGGGAGGTCGCTGATCGGGCATACTCACAGCGCACAGCCGCTGGTCAGCCGCCTCCGAGACCCGGGAGCGGACGCCTTCGGCCATCCGGAAAGACCAGGCGGAGCCGCCCCCACCCGAAGGGCCAGACCGCCGGTGCCCGAAACAGGGAGGAGACCGACGCCATGTCCGACCGCGACCCGCAGCCGGTGGAGCGTCAGCTGCCCACGGAGGAAGCGCGGGATCTGCTCGCGCTCGTCCGGGACATCGCCCAGCGCGAGATCGCGCCGAAGGCGGCCGAGGAGGAGGACGCGGGACGCTTCCCGCGCGAGGTCTTCACCCTGCTGTCCGAATCGGGCCTGCTCGGTCTGCCCTACGACTCCGAGTACGGCGGCGGTGACCAGCCCTACGAGGTCTACCTCCAGGTCCTGGAGGAGCTGGCCGCGGCCCGGCTCACCGTGGGCCTCGGCGTCAGCGTGCACACGCTCGCCTCCTACGCGCTCGCCACCTACGGCACCAAGCAGCAGCAGGTCGAGTACCTGCCCGCCATGCTCGGCGGCGGCCTGCTCGGCGCCTACTGCCTCTCCGAGCCGTCCTCGGGCTCGGACGCGGCCTCACTGCGCACCAAGGCGGTCCGCGACGATGGGGGCCCCTCCCGCGTGAGCGCAGCCGAGCGTGGGGGACAGTGGGTGATCAACGGGACCAAGGCCTGGATCACGCACGGCGGCATCGCCGACTTCTACACCGTCATGGCGCGCACCGGCGAGGACGGGCCGCGCGGGATCACCGCCTTCCTGGTCCCCGGTGACGCGCCGGGGCTGAGCGGGGCGCTGCCCGAGAAGAAGATGGGCATGAAGGGCTCGCCCACCGCGCAGGTCCACCTCGACGGCGTCCGGGTCGGTGACGAGAGGCGGATCGGTGAGGAGGGCCAGGGCTTCTTCATCGCCCTGTCGGCCCTGGACTCCGGGCGGCTCGGCATCGCCGCCTGTGCCATCGGTGTCGCCCAGGCCGCGCTGGACCAGGCGGTCGCCTACGCCACTCAGCGCCGGCAGTTCGGCCACCCCATCGCCGACTTCCAGGGCCTGCGCTTCATGATCGCCGACATGGCCACCCAGATCGAGGCCGGCCGGGCGCTCTACCTCGCCGCGGCCCGGCTGCGCGACGCCGGCAAGCCGTTCGCCAAGCAGGCCGCCATGGCCAAGCTGCACTGCACGGACACGGCCATGAAGGTCACCACGGACGCCGTGCAGATACTCGGCGGGTACGGCTACACGGCCGACTTCCCGGCCGAGCGCTACATGCGCGAGGCCAAGGTCCTGCAGATCGTCGAGGGCACCAACCAGATCCAGCGGATGGTCATCGCCCGTCACGTGGCGGGACCCGAAGCTCGCTGAACTGTCCCGTGCGGACCGTCGGGGCCGCCAGCCTGATCCACTCCGGGTCGTGGCGGCCCGGCAGGGTCCGGCCCCGGTCGGCCCAGGTCCGCATGAGATCGAGGTAGATGGGCGGGTCCTGCGGCGCGGGCGGCGGCGGAACCGATTCTGCCGGGCGCGGGACGAAGATGCGGCGCTGACGCCCGGTGACCGAGTGCATGGGGGTCATGCCTGAGCAACGCGGCAGCGACCGGACAGGTCACCGCCTGACGGAATCGAGCGTCAGTTCAGGCACGTCCGGTTCCCGCTCTGGCCTCCTCGGGTCGGCTGACGTACCGTCAGCCGACCATCGTTCAGGGGGTGCCCGTGGCCGACGACCGTCCCGTCCCGCTCGACGAGTACCCGGTGCACCAGGTGCCGCTGTCCATGAAGCACGTGGCGACCGGTGACCGGAACGCCTACGACCGCTGCATCTTCCACGTCTTCGACCACGCCGGCCGTGCCCTGCTCATCCTCGGCCTCGGTGTCTACCCCAACCTGGGTGTGATCGACGCCTACGCCACCCTGCGCACCGGGAACACCCTGCACGCCGTCCGTGCCTCCGACGCCCTGGGGGAGGACCGGATGCGGCTCGCCGTCGGCCCGCTGCGCATCGAGGTGCCACGGCCGCTGCGGGAACTGCGCCTGCTCTGCGAGGACGAGCAGCTGTCGTACGACCTCACCTGGACGGCCGCCTTCCCCGCCCTCTGGGAGCCGCACCACCTCCAGCGCCGGGGCGGCCGGCTCACCCTGGAAGGCCGCCGCTTCGTGCAGGCCGGCACCGCCGAGGGCGTGATCCGGGCCGGGGGAGCGGAGTTCCGGGTCACCGCGGACGACTGGACCGGCACCCGGGACCGCAGCTGGGGCGTGCGGCCGGTACCCGGCGAGGACGGCGGGCGGCTCGCCGCGGACCACCCCGCCGAGGGGTTCCACTGGATCTGGTGTCCGGTCCGTTTCGAGGACCGCTTCCTGATGGTCATCACCCAGGAGGACGCCGACGGCCACCGCTCCCTCAACGACGCCACCCTGGTCCGCCCCGGCCGCCGCGACCGTCAACTGGGCTGGCCCCAGGCGGAGATCGGCTACCGCTCGGGCACCCGCCACCCGGAACGGGCGGTCATCCATCTGGGGGACGCGCGGGAGGCGCGGAAGCTGGACGTCGAGATCCTCACCTCCTCGCCGCTCGCGCTCGGCGCGGGCTATCCGCCGGCGGACGACTGGCAGCACGGGACATGGCGGGGCCCCGGCTGGACCGACCGCCGCACCTACGACATGACGCTGCCGCACCCCCTGGCCGGTTACGGCGTCACCGACCACTCCGCCCGTTTCCGGCTCGACGGGCAGACGGGCCACGGCATCTTCGAGCACGGCTCGTTCGGCCGGCACGACCCGAGCGGCTTCACCGGCTTCGACTCGGTCGCACCCTGAGGAAGGAGCCCGGCATGGCCACGGCACCGCGTCCCCGCACCACCACCCGCGACCCGGAAGTGCTCACCCGACACCTCACCGGCTGGCTCCGGACCCGGCTGCCCGGCGCCAAGGCGACCGGCGTCACCGTCCCGGCCTCCAACGGCATGTCCAGCGAGACCCTGCTGTTCGACATCGAGCACCCCGAAGCGCCGTGCCGCGGCTGTGCGTTGAGGCTGGCGGCGGACCCGCGGGCGTACACCGTCTTCCCCGAGTACGACATGGCCCGCCAGTACCGCACCCTGCGCCTGGTGGCCGAGCACACCGACGTGCCCGTGCCCCGGGTGCTGTGGCTGGAGGAGGATCCGGGTCCGCTCGGTGCGCCGTTCTTCGTCATGGAGCGCGTCGCCGGGCGCGTGCCGCCGGACGTCATGCCGTACACCTACGAGGGTAGTTGGCTGCAGGCGGCGAGCGACGCCGAACGCGAGCGCCTGGAGGCCGCCACCGTCGGACTGCTGGCCCGCCTGCACGACCAAGTGCCGCTCGCCGAGGCCCAGTTCCTCGCTCCACCCGGTGCGGGAGACGTCCTGCGCCGCCATGTGACGGCCCAACGGGCCTACTACTCCTGGGTGATCGACGGCTTGCCCCGCTCACCCCTCATCGAGGCCGCCTTCGACCGGCTGGAACAGCTGTGGCCGCGCGAGGCCGGCGAACCCGTCCTCAGCTGGGGCGACGCGCGCATCGGAAACATCGTCTACGACGGGTTCGACCCCGTCGCCGTCCTGGACTGGGAGATGGCGGCGCTCGCCCCGCGCGAGGTCGACCTCGGCTGGACCGTCTATCTGCACCGCTTCTTCCACGACCTCGCGGTCGCCTCCGGGCAGCGCGGACTGCCGGACCTCCTGCGCCGCGACCGCGTCGAGGCCCGCTATGCGCGCCTGACCGGCCACACCCCGCGCGACATGGACTTCCACACCCTCTACGCCGCTCTGCGGCACGCGATCGTCATGCTGCGCGTCGCCTACCGGCAGGCGTACTTCGGTGAGGTCGCCGTCCCCGCGGACCCCGACACACTGATCCTGCACCACGGCAGTCTGCGCGCCATGGTGCAGGGCGACTACTGGGATTGAGCCGGGCCGGGCCGGAAGGGATTCAGGCGGCCTGGCGGCGCAGCTCCGGCACGCGCATCGGGCGCGAGCCCGGGCCGCCGACGTGCGAGAAGGGCTGCGTCCGCCAGTTCAGACCCTGGGGGAGCGTCAGCAGCAGGGCGGTGTCCTGCTCCTGCGGCTCGAAGGACTCGTCCGCGGGGCGGGCGGCGGTCGCCGGGCGGCCCGTACCCGCACAGACCGTGAGCCCGAACGGATTCCACGGCGAGGCGCACAGCGCGTGCTCCGGCAGGACCGCCTCGTCCGCCAGCAGGGCGATCGGCTGGGCGCAGTCCGGGCAGATCACCCGGTACATCTCGAAGGTGTCGTAGGCGTCCGGTTCGTCGTCGAGGGCGTCGGGTTCGACGCCCTCCGGCTCGGGCTCGACGACCGGCTGCTGCCGCTTGGACGCGGATCGACCAGGGCGATGGACACTCTGCATGGGATTCTCCCCCTAAGGCTGGGCCGTGACGGCGCTGCGGCCTCGACCACAGCAAGCACTTCCCGTCCGCTCTCCGCGGTAATCACGAGAACATCACGGAGCCCGTTCGAGTTGTGTGTCGTTCGTCACATGCCGCGTGCAGGTGCGCGCTGCGGGCCTCGTGCGGTGCGTTTTGTATCGAACCGGCTATGACCTGCGCTCTCGGCTATCCCAGGAGATCAAGCGCACTGTAGGTTTTTGCGCCATGGAGGAGCTGGACCGACAGATCGTGCAGCTGCTCGTCAAGGACGGGCGGATGAGCTACACAGACCTGGGCAAGGCCACGGGCCTGTCCACGTCGGCCGTGCACCAGCGGGTGCGCCGGCTGGAACAGCGTGGCGTCATCCGCGGCTATGCCGCGGTGGTCGACCCCGAGGCCGTCGGGCTGCCCCTCACCGCGTTCATCTCGGTGAAGCCGTTCGACCCCAGCGCCCCCGACGACATCGCGGACCGCCTCGCCGGCGTCCCCGAGATCGAGGCCTGCCACAGCGTCGCCGGCGACGAGAACTACATCCTCAAGGTGCGGGTGGCGACACCGCACGAACTGGAGGAGCTGCTGGCGAGGCTGCGGAGCCTGGCGGGGGTGTCGACGCGGACGACCGTCGTGCTGTCGACGCCGTACGAGGCACGGCCACCGCGGATCTGATCGCACCCTTTCGGCACGCCCCCAGGTGCGGCTCCGGCCCGGCGACAGGGGAAACTGTCCCCCATGAGCGACCGCACCGCCGACCCCGAGCCCCCCAAGACCGTCCTCCTGCGCCGCGGCGAGGTGCACAGCCCCGCGGACCCCTTCGCCACAGCGATGGTCGTGGAGGCGGGACACGTCGCCTGGGTCGGCTCCGAGGGGGCCGCCGACGCCTTCGCCGACGGCGTGGACGAGGTGGTCGACCTCGACGGCGCCCTCGTCACCCCCGCCTTCACCGACGCCCATGTCCACACCACCGGCACCGGCCTCGCCCTCACCGGCCTGGACCTCTCCGCCGCCCCCTCCCTGGACGCGGCCCTCGCCCTGGTCCGCGACTTCGCCGCCGCCCGCCCGGGCGACCGCGTCCTGCTGGGCCACGGCTGGGACGCCGCCCGCTGGCCCGGCGGCCGCCCGCCGACGCGCGCCGAACTGGACGAGGCCACCGGCGGCCGCCCGCTGTACCTCTCCCGCATCGACGTGCACTCGGCGGTCGTCACCACCGCCCTGCTGGACCTGCTCCCCGGCGACGTCCCCCGCGAGGACGCCCCGCTGACCCGGGACGCCCATCACGCCGTGCGCGAGGCCGCGTTCGCCGCCGTCACCCCGGCCCAGCGCGCGGAGGCCCAGCGCGCCGCCCTCGCCCGCGCGGCCTCCCTCGGCATCGGCACGGTGCACGAGTGCGGCGGTCCGCAGATCTCCTCCGAGGACGACTTCACCGGCCTGCTGAAGCTGGCCGGTGAAGCACCCGGCCCCCGGGTCGTCGGCTACTGGGCGGAGCAGAACGTCGAGAGGGCGCGGGACCTGGGTGCCGTGGGCGCCGCGGGCGACCTCTTCGCCGACGGCTCGATCGGCTCGCACACCGCCTGCCTGCACGAGCGGTACGCCGACGCCGACCACGCCGGCACCGCCTACCTGGACGCCGAGACCGTCGCGGCCCACGTCGTCGCCTGCACCGAGGCGGGGTTGCAGGCCGGTTTCCACGCCATCGGCGACGCCGCCGTCAGCGCCGTCGTGGAGGGCGTGCGCGCCGCCGCGGAGAAGCTGGGCCCGGCCCGGGTCCGGGCCGCGCGCCATCGCGTCGAGCACGCCGAGATGCTCACCCCCGAGACCGTCGCCGGCTTCGCCGAACTGGGCCTGATCGCCTCCGTGCAGCCCGCCTTCGACGCGCTGTGGGGCGGCGAGGACGGCATGTACGCCCGGCGTCTCGGCGCCGAGCGGGCCCGCACCCTCAACCCCTTCGCGGCCCTGCTGCGCGCCGGGGTGCCCCTCGCCTTCGGCTCCGACAGCCCGGTCACCCCGCTCGACCCGTGGGGCACCGTCCGCGCCGCGGCCTTCCACCGCACGCCCGAGCACCGGGTCTCCGTCCGGGCCGCCTTCACGGCGCACACGCGCGGCGGCTGGCGGGCCGTGGGCCGGGACGACGCGGGCGTCCTGGTGCCGGGCGCGCCCGCCGACTACGCGGTCTGGCGCACCGACGAGCTGGTCGTCCAGGCCCCCGACGACCGGGTGGCCCGCTGGTCGACCGACCCGCGCTCCGGCACGCCCGGCCTGCCCGACCTCACCCCCGGCCGCGACCTGCCGGTCTGTCTGCGGACCGTGGTGGGCGGACGGACGGTGTTCGTACGGCCGGGCGAGTGATCTACGGGCGGGGCGCGGCGCCCGTCGGTCGCCGCCGCTCCGCCGCCCGACCTGCGCATCCTCCGTGGTGACCCCGTCAGTCGGGCCGTCGTAGCAGGTCAGACGGCTGTTGACAGTCGACGGCCGGGGGCCGGTAGGTTCGTCCGAGTCCACCACCGGACGCCGACCGGGAGGGTTCCCGCCACTCGTCGCAGCGCCGCTGGGTCAGGGACGGTGTGCCGCACCGGGGCACCGTCGCTGGCAGCCAGGCTCAGCGCCCGCGCCGCCGAGGGAACGTTCCGGCCCGGCAAGGTGTGACCCGGGTGGGGCCCGTGCGCTCAGTAGACAACGGCTTTCGGTCGATCCGCAGCCAGCGGGTCCCAGGTCGGCCCGAAGGGTGCCGGGCCCCCATCCGTCGTGGCGGGAAACGCAGGGGCGGGAAATGTGGGGGCGGCGCACCGGTTAAGGTGCCAAAAACGCATTCTTACCCCACTCTTGTGGAATCGACACCACCATACGAACGAGCTGTCACGTCTTCCCAGACGGCGGCCACTATGGTGGACGCCTGCGTACGACATGAAGGGGCATCAGTGAACGACGGCGACGGGACCCTCGCGGCCAAGGCCCAGGGGAGGCAGTTCGGTCCGCTCGGCACGGCCTTGGTGATCATCCCGACCTACAACGAGGCGGAGAACATCAAGACCATCGTGGGCCGGGTACGCAAGGCCGTCCCCGAGGCGCACGTACTGATCGCGGACGATAACAGCCCCGACGGCACCGGCAAGCTCGCCGACGAACTGGCCGCCGAGGACGGACACGTCCAGGTCATGCACCGCAAGGGCAAGGAAGGCCTCGGGGCCGCCTACCTCGCGGGCTTCCGCTGGGGACTGGAGCGCGACTACGGCGTGCTGGTCGAGATGGACGCCGACGGCTCCCACCAGCCCGAGGAACTGCCCCGGCTGCTCACCGCCCTCAAGAGCGCCGACCTGGTGCTCGGCTCCCGCTGGGTGCCCGGCGGCCGCGTGGTGAACTGGCCCAAGTCCCGTGAGTTCATCTCCCGCGGCGGCAGCCTCTACTCGCGGCTCGCCCTCGATCTGCCGCTGCGCGACATCACCGGCGGCTACCGCGCGTTCCGCCGCGAGACCCTCGAGGGCCTGGGTCTGGACGCGGTCGCCTCGCAGGGCTACTGCTTCCAGGTCGACCTGGCCCGCCGCGCGGTCAAGGCCGGCTACCAGGTGGTCGAGGTCCCGATCACCTTCGTCGAGCGCGAACTCGGCGACTCCAAGATGAGCAAGGACATCCTGATCGAGGCGCTGTGGCGGGTCACCGCCTGGGGCGCGCGGGACCGGGTCGCCAAGCTCACCGGCAAGAACAAGCGGACCTCGTAGCCCCGTCGGACTTCGGTCGTTCGTCCCCTTATCCCGCGCTGAGCCGCGGCCAGGCACACTGGGACCATGACGACTGGCGCTCCGACCTCTCCGTACACCGCCCGGCCCCGGCGTTCCCGGCTGCGCAGGTATCTGCCGCTGGGCATCGCCGCCTGGCTGGTGCTGGAGATCTGGCTGCTGACCCTGGTCGCGGGCGCGGCCGGGGGACTCGCCGTGCTCCTGCTGCTCGTCGCGGGCTTCGTGGCCGGCTCCGTGGTCATCAAGCGGGCGGGCCGCCGTGCTTTCCGGAGTCTCAACGAGGCGCTGCAGCAGGGCGGTTCGCCGGCGCGCGGCGGTGGCAACGGCCTGATGATGCTCGGCGGTCTGCTGCTGATGATCCCCGGCCTGGTCTCCGACGCGGTCGGCCTGTTCCTGCTGCTCCCGCCGGTGCAGAAGGCGGTGAGCCGGTACTTCGAGAACACCCTGGACAAGAGGCTGCGTGCGGCGGCCCCGGGCAGCTTCGGTGACGTCTTCCAGCAGGCCCGGATCCACCGCCCCGACGGCAAGGTGGTGCAGGGCGAGGTCATCCGTGAGGACCGGCCCGGTCCGGGCGAGCAGCAGTGGCCGCCGCTGTCGCGCTGAGCACGGTCGGGGACATGCGTCCGTGAGGACATACGAAAACCGCGGGCGCCGTACGTGATGCACGTACGGCGCCCGCGGTTGTGTGTGCGGTGTGTCCGGCCCGGACCCGCCGGGTCAGGCCGACTTACGGCTGTCCCGGGGATGAACCGCGATGTTCATCGCCCCCGAGCGCAGAACCGCCAGGCGCTCCTCGAGGACCTCTTCGAGCTCCTCGCGGGTGCGCCGCTCCATCAGCATGTCCCAGTGGGTACGCGCAGGCTTGGCCTTCTTCTCCTCTGGGCCGTCGCCGTCGACGAGGAGTGCCGGGGCCCCGCAGACCTTGCACTCCCACTCCGGCGGGATCTCCGCCTCGACGGAGAAGGGCATCTCGAAGCGGTGCCCCTTCTCACATGCGTACTCCACGGCCTGGCGCGGGGCCAGGTCGATACCGCGGTCCGTCTCGTAGCTGGTCACCACGAGGCGCGTACCGCGAAGAGCTCGCTCACTCATGAATCGTGCCTCCCGGGCTTGTCGCCCACAGGACAGGTGTCGCTGTCGTCGTCATCCGGTCAACGTCCGGTCGGCGGTAAAGATTCCCGTTCCGTGTCCCGTTCCGGGTCGTGCGTCGCCGTCGTAGCCGCAGCCTTGCTGACCAATGTCGTACCCACCGGCGCCCGGTTTGTCACATCTGCTAGCAGATGTCACCCAGCGTTTCGGCATCTTTGACGCGCAGTAACGGTACGCCTGGCAGGCCAAAGGCGTACACTACCGCCCTTTTGTGTTGAGCGCTAAATCGGCGCTAAATCTTCTCCGGCACCGGATTGCCCGCCTCGGCGATCGCCCGCCGCACCGGGACCCGCGCCAGCAGGGCGAAACCGATGACGAAGAAGGCCACCAGCGAGATGATCGCGGAGCGATAGCTTCCGGTCAGCTGGTAGGTCACGCCGAACAGCAGCGGCCCGAGCCAGCTCATCCCCCGGTCACTCATCTCGTACGCCGAGAAGTACTCGGCCTCCTTGCCGGGCGGCACGAGGTGGGAGAACAGCGAGCGGGACAGTGCCTGGCTGCCGCCGAGGACCAGGCCGATCCCGGCGGCCAGCACGAAGAAGAACACCGGTGCCTTCGCGGGCAGGAAGTAGCCGGCCGCCAGGGTCACCGTCCAGGCCACCAGCGACCCCAGGATCGTCCGCTGGGCTCCGTGGGCGCGGGCCAGCCGCCCCATCGCCAGCGCGCCGGCCACGGCCAGCACCTGCACCAGCAGCACCGCCACGATGAGCGTCGACTGACCGAGCCCCAGTTCCTGCGAGCCGTAGACCGAGGCCTGGGTGATCACCGTCTGGATACCGTCGTTGTAGATGAGGTACGCCAGCAGGAAGGCGAGGGTCAGCGGGTGCCGGCGCATGTCCCGGACCGTCGCCGCGAGCTGTCTGGGCCCGGGCGCCGCGCCGCGCTCCACGCGTACGCGCCGGTCGCGCAGCCTGCGCAGCGGGACGAGCGTGAACGCGCCCCACCACAAGCCCGCCGAGGCCAGGCAGATGCGGACCGCGGCCGTCTCGGTCAGGCCGAAGGAGTCATGGGCCGAGTACAGGACCAGGTTGGCGACCAGCACCGTGGAGCCCGCCGCGTAGCCGAAGGCCCAGCCCCGCGAGGAGACGGCGTCGCGCTCCTCGGGCGGGGCGATCTGCGGCAGGTAGGAGTTGTAGAGCATCATCCCGACGGACTGGGCGGCGTTGGCCACCACCAGCAGCGCCCCGCCGAGCAGGTACCGGTCGCCGTCCAGGAAGAACATGCCGGTGGTCGCGGCGGCCCCGGTGTACGCCGCCGCCGCGAGCAGCGGCTTCTTGCGGCCCGTGCGGTCCGCCACGCCGCCCACGAGTGGCATCACTACCACCGCGACGATCACCGAGAGGGACACCGAGTAGGCGAAGAAGGAGCCCGCCCGGACCGGGACGCCCAGCGGGTGCACATAACCGTCGGCGTCCGCGGCCCGCTCGGCCACCGCGGTGAGGTAGGGCCCGAGGAAGACCGTCACCACGCTCGTCGAGTAGACCGAGCAGGCCCAGTCGTAGAAGTACCAGCCGCGTTGCTCGCGCCTGAGGCCGGCGGTCTCGTCCGCCGTCCGCGTCCGCACCGTGTCCATGGCCACCCGTGCCCTCGCCTCCCCGCTCCTGCGAAGGCTCGGCCGGGGCGCCAGGGCCGTCAGACCCAGACGCCGCGGTCCTCCATGACCTTGCGCAACGTGTCGATGTGATCGGTCATGATGCCATCGACGCCCAGGTCCAGGAGCCGGTGCATGCGCTCGGGTTCGTTGATCGTCCACACGTGCACCTGGAGGCCGAGCGCGTGGGCGGCGCGGACGAAGCGGTGGTCGACCACCGGGACGCCCGACTGGGCCTCGGGCACCTGCGCGGCGACGGCCGACCGGCGCACGGCGGCCGGCAGGCCCCAGGAGCGCAGCCGCAGGTTCAGCACCCCGCGCGTGCCGAACGACGTGGCCAGCCGCGGCCCGGCCAGCCGCTGGGCGCGCAGCACCCGGGCCTCGGAGAACGAGCCCACGCAGACCCGGTCCCAGGCGGCGGTGCGCTCGATCAGGTCCAGCAGGGGACGCAGCGCGGGTTCCGCCTTGACGTCGACGTTCCAGCGGACCTCGGGGAAGGACTCCAGCAACTCCTCGAACAGGGGCACCGGTTCACGGCCGCCCACGCGCGCGTGCCGTACGTCCTCCCACGGAAGGTCGGCGATGCGGCCGGCGCCGTCGGTGACCCGGTCCAGCGTCGAGTCGTGGAAGGCGACGAGCCGGCCGTCGGTCGTGGCGTGCACGTCGGTCTCGATGTAGCGGTAGCCCAGCTCCACCGCGCGCCGGAACTGCGCCACGGTGTTCTCCAGTCCGTCCGCGGCCCCGCCCCGGTGGGCGAACGCGATCGGTCCGGGGTGGTCGAGGTAGGGGTGGCGTATGGCGGGTGTAGTGGGGCTCACCTGGGCAGTATGGCCTGCTCCGGTGTCGCGGTGGCAACGACCGCGCTGCGGTCCGGTGCCGGTGGGACGGCGAACACCCGCAGGAAGAGCTGCGCCAGCGGCCCGATGGACACGGCGTACAGCACCGTGCCGACACCGATGGTGCCGCCCAGCAGGAACCCGGTGATCACCACCGACACCTCGATCCCGGTCCGCATCAGCCGGATCGAGCGGCCGGTGCGCCGGTGCAGCCCGGTCATCAGCCCGTCGCGCGGGCCGGGACCGAAGCGCGCGGAGATGTACAGGCCGGTCGCCGCGCCGTTGAGCACGATGCCGGCGAGCAGCAGCGGGACGCGGACGGCGAAGGTGTGCGCAGTGGGGACCAGGGCCAGCGTGCCGTCCATGGCGAGACCGACGGCGAAGACGTTGGAGACCGTGCCGAGTCCCGGGCGCTGCCGCAGCGGGATCCACAACAGCAGGACCGCCGCTCCCACGATGATCGACACCACGCCGATGGTCAGCCCGGTCAGCTTCGCGAGCCCCTGGTGCAGTACGCCCCAGGGCTCCATGCCCAGACCGGCCCTCAGGAGCAGCGCGGCACTCGCGCCGTAGAGCGCGAGCCCGGCGTACAGCTGGAGCAGGCGCCGTCCGAGATGGTCCGGAGTGGACATGAGATACCCCCCTGGGTGGTGGCGGTGGCCTGACGCATGTCACTCTGTGGCTTGGGATGAAACACCATCCATGGCCAATTCGGGGAAGGTGGACTGATCTTCATGGCGCAGTGGACCTCTGCGATGGGGGCCGCGCAGCTCGCCCGGCTCCTCAACTCCCAGCAGGAGCGCCCGGCCGGCGCCGGCACCCGCCGTCCGCCCGCCTACCGTGCCCTCGCCGACGGCGTCCGGCTGCTGGTGCTCGAAGGACGCGTCCCGGTGGCCGCCCGGCTGCCCGCCGAACGCGAACTCGCCCTCGCGCTGTCCGTGAGCCGCACCACGGTCGCCGCCGCCTACGAAGCGCTGCGCACCGAGGGCTTCCTGGAGTCCCGGCGCGGAGCGGGCAGCTGGACCGCGGTGCCGGCCGGCAACCCGCTGCCCGCCCGCGGTCTGGAACCCCTGCCCCCCGAGGCCCTGGGCTCGGTGATCGACCTGGGCTGCGCCTCGCTCCCGGCCCCCGAGCCGTGGCTCACCCGCGCCGTGCAGGGTGCCCTGGAGGAACTGCCGCCGTACGCCCACACGCACGGCGACTACCCGGCCGGCCTGCCCGCCCTGCGCTCGATGATCGCCGAGCGCTACACCGCGGGCGGGATCCCCACCATGCCCGAGCAGATCATGGTGACGACCGGCGCGATGGGCGCCATCGACGCGATCTGTCATCTCTTCGCCGGCCGCGGCGAGCGGATCGCCGTCGAGTCGCCGTCCTACGCCAACATCCTCCAGCTGATGCGCGAGGCCGGTGCCCGCCTGGTCCCCGTCGCGATGGCCGAGGGCCTGTCCGGCTGGGACATGGACCGCTGGCGCCAGGTCCTGCGCGAGGCCGCGCCCCGTCTCGCCTATGTCGTCGCCGACTTCCACAACCCCACCGGCGCGCTCGCCGACGAGGACCAGCGGCGCCGGCTGGTGGACGCGGCGCGTTCGGCCGGAACGGTGCTCGTCGCCGACGAGACGATGACCGAGCTGTGGCTGGACGAGGAGTGCGCCGGTGCCGGGATGCCGCGCCGGATCTGCGCCTTCGACCCGGCCGGTTCGACCGTCATCACGGTCGGCTCGGCCAGCAAGGCGTTCTGGGCGGGCATGCGCATCGGCTGGGTGCGGGCGGCGCCGGACGTCATCCGCAGCCTGGTCGCCGCGCGGGCCTACGCCGATCTCGGTACGCCGGTACTGGAACAGCTCGCCGTCAACTGGCTGTTCAGTACGGGTGGTTGGGAGCAGGCCGTCGAACTGCGCCGTGCGCAGGCCAGGGAGAACCGGGACGCGCTGGTGGCGGCGATCCGCCGCGAACTGCCGACGTGGGAGTTCGACGTCCCCAAGGGCGGGCTGACCCTGTGGGTCCGCGCGGGCGGCCTGTCCGGCTCCCGGCTCGCCGAAGCGGGGGAGCGGACCGGTGTCCGCGTTCCTTCCGGCCCGCGCTTCGGTGTGGACGGCGCCTTCGAGGGCTATGTCCGGCTGCCGTTCACCGTCGCGGGAGCGGTGGCGGAGGAGGCGGCGGTCCGACTGGCCGCGGCGGCCCGGCTGGTGGAGACCGGGGGCACGGGGGGCGCGGAGGCGCCGCGCACGTTTGTCGCCTAGCCGACGCCGCCCGGCTCGGGGCCCGCTCTGCCGGGGGGCAGGTCCGCCACGCCTGATCGCGCGGTTCCCCGCGCCCCGGGGAACCCCGACCCCACCCCCGCCCGTCGGTGCGTCGGCCTCCCGTTTCGTGACTGTCCGGCGGTGGTCGGTGGTGGGAGCGGCAGGGCCGGTCTGGTGATGGGCGCCGCTGGTCGTGTCGTCGGGATCCGGTGTGCGTGGCGCGGGCGACGGCGCCGGGCGGCGTTGTCAGCTTTCGGCGGCGATTGCTTCCGCGGCGACCGGCGGCGGTGCATCGGCCTCCCGTTTCGTGAGGTCCGTCGGCTGGGGAGGCTCCGTGCGCTCAGCCTGCACGACGGTGGTCCGCGGTGGGAGCAGCTCCAGCACTGCCTGCCGATCGGCGTCACTGGTGGCGTCGTCGTACGGATCCGGCGTGCGCGGCACCTGAAGCCGGTGCACCGGTCCCGAGCCCAGGCGCGCGTACCCCCGCCCCGGCGGCACGTGCCCCAGCGGCGTCGTGTGCGGCGGAGCGCCCAGGACCGCCTCCACCTGCCGGGGCGCCGCGGGCCCGAGCACGACACGCGCGCGCGTGTGCTGTCGTACCGCGTCGCTCAGCACCTCCGCGCTGTCGAACTGCTCGGCCACGATGACGGTCACGTTCGCCGCCCGGCCGTGCCGCAGCGGTACCTGGAGCAGTGACTGCGGGTCCTTGCGGCCGTCCGCCGCGGCGAGATGGGCGAAGACCGACGGCCGGTCCACCAGGATCCACAGCGCGCGCCGGGCGTCGGCCGGCGGCGGGTCGCCCGCCTGCCGGGCAAGGTTGATGGCGATGAGCCGCCGCTCGGTCTCCTGCGCGGCCCACTCCAGGCTCGCCAGCGCCCCGGCGAGCGCGCACTCCACGGCCAGCACCCCGTCCCGGCCGGTCAGGCAGGCGTACTCGCCGGTGCCGCCGCCGTCGACGATCAGGACGTCGCCGTACTGGAGGGCCTGCAGGGCGATGGACCGCAGCAGGGTCGAGGCGCCGCTGCCGGGGTGCCCGATGGTCAGCAGGTGCGGCTCCGTGGAGCGGATGCCGGTGCGCCAGACGACCGGCGGTACGTCGATCTGCTCCTCCCCGTACGAGAGGGGAAGCGTGCGCTGCACCTCGCTCGGGTCGGTGAAGCCGAGGACGGTCTCGCCGGGCGCGGTGACGAAGTGCTGGGCCGGAATGTCGGCGGGCAGCGGGGGCAGGACGGTGACGGTGAGCTGGTTGCCCTCCTCGTCCCACGCGAAGTGGTATTCGCGGCCCCGCCCGGCCTTCGCGGTGAGCAACTGCTCGATCCGCGCCCGGGCCGCGGGCTCGCCGTCCGGGAAGTACGCGGGATAGCGGATCACCAGATGGCCGACGCGCCCGGCGTCGTCGAACTCGTGGGCGGTGAGCGCTTTCTCCCACTCCCCGCCGTGCGCGTACAGCGGCGCCGGGTCCTCGGGGCTGGAGAAGTACGGCACGAGGGCCTCGTAGAGGGACTGGAGCCGCTCGGTCTGGGACTCGTCGGGCCCCTCCGGGGCCGTCGGGGTGCGGTCGCGGCCCTGCCAGGCCGCCGCGGCCATCACGGTGATGACGGCGAGCAGCGGCCCGTACGGCATCAGCGCCACGACCAGGATCACGGAGGCCACCAGGAACAGCAGTGGCCCCCGCTTGTCCTTGGGCGTGTCCGCCCATCTGCGCTGCCCGGCCGAGGCCAGCCGGCGCAGCCCGCGCGTGACGGTGATCAGCGGATGCAGGACGTCCGTGGCGCTGTCGGCCGCCGTCCGCGCCAGTTCCCGGCTCCGGGCGATCTGCATCCGGGCGATCTGGGCGCTGTCCTTGCTCAGAATGCGGGGGAGAGGGCGCCGGGCCACTGCTGTCTCCTGATGGTGCGTGCGTGCGGGACGGGTGGGTCAGAACTTGATGCCACCGAGGAGACTCGCCAGGCTCTCGCCGCCGGCCTTGATGCTCGGGGCGATGCCCGTGCTGGCCAGGTAGAAGCCGAACAGGGCCGAGGTGCATGCGTGCGAGCCCTTGAGGCCGTCCTTGCGGAAGAAGAGGAAGACGACGACGCCGAGCAGCATGACGCCTGAGACGGAGAGGATCATTTCGGGCCTCCTGGTGTCGAAGGGTGGGGGACAGTCACCCTGAGTTCTTCCAGGATCACAGGATGTATCTATACGATTAAAGGTGCAACTGGGTGAAATATGGTTGATTTCGCCCCGTCGGCGGAGTGTTTTGGGCCCCGTTCGGCTGGGTGGTTGGCTACAGCGGGAGCCGTCGCTGATCTTTACCTCGGACACAACGGGTCATGTGCCGTGCGAGCCAGTACGCTGGCGATTCACTCGTACGGCCGTGTTCCGCTCGCTGCCGTACGCTCCCTGCAGTACCCGAAGTTCCAGGAGAGGTGGTCCGCCGATGAGTGAAGCCCCCGACCCCGAGGTCGTGGAGCTGGCGACCAAGATCTTCGATCTGGCCCGTCGGGGTCAGACGGAGGCGCTCGTGGCGTACGTCGACGCCGGCGTTCCGGCCAACCTCACCAACGACCGCGGCGACTCCCTGGTGATGCTCGCCGCCTACCACGGCCACGCCGACGCCGTGCGCGCCCTGCTCGCCCGGGGGGCCGCCGCCGACGAGGTCAACGACCGAGGCCAGACCCCACTCGCGGGGGCCGTCTTCAAGGGTGAGACCGAAGTGATCAAGGCCCTTCTGGAGGGCGGGGCCGATCCCGCGGCGGGGACGCCGTCGGCCGTCGACACCGCCCGCATGTTCGGCAAGACGGAACTTCTGGAGCTGTTCGGCGCGCACTGACGCGCATGTCCTGAGCAGGTACGACACGGAAAACGGGGGAGGCGGTAAGAGGCCGCCGGAAATACGGTCGCGGCAGCACAAACCGCCGGGTCATCATGACGACGTGATTCACGGACGCGATGGCTGGGCAGGTGTTGCCGCACCGCGCGGGCCGTGATGCGGTCCGCATGGGCCACCGACGAGAGGCAGAGAGAGATGGTCTTCAGCAAGCAAGAGACGGCGGGCGCTCCGACGTTGTGTCACGCGGCCAGGTAGTGCGTGTTTCCCGGTTGCGTCGACGCTTGATGTGAGGCTGTTTCCCATGTTCGATCCGGTCATAGCGCCCAGCGGTACGCTGCTCGGCCTGCTCCAGCGGGGCCGCGGCGACGGCACACTGCACGCGCTCACCGCCCCGCGCGCCGAAGCACTCGCGGCCCTGGACCACTGTGTGCTGCGCGATCCCCGCCACGACTGGCAGGTGGAGAACCGCTCCCTGTACTACGCCCGGCTCTACCTCGACCTCAACGGCGAGCTGGACGCGATCGAGGCGCACCTCTTCGACCCCGAGGACGTCCTCGACACGGACGAGTCCCGCACCGGCCTCGCGCTGGCCGTCCTCGGTCACCTCGCCTCCTACGGCAGGCGGGACGCGCTCGAGCTGCTGCGCAGGTACGCCGCCCACGGCTCCAACTGGGCCTGGGCCCTGGACGAGCTGGCCCTCAGGGACGACGACGCGGGGCTGCGCGCCCTCGCCGCGCCCGTCCTGGCCCGCTTCCCCGCCGACCCCGAGGGCGAGGCCGAGCTGGCCGCCGCCGTACGCGACGCCTTCGAGCCGAGGCCCTGGCGCCTGTGGGCCGAGGATCCGCGCGAATCGATCGCCACGCGTGTGCGTGCCGCCCAGGAGACCGGCTGTTTCGACCGCTGGCAGCGGCAGATGCGGCCGACCGGCCCGCGCCCCGGCTGGAGCGTGCGTGCCGTCTTCGAGTGGGCGCAAGCGGGCATGGACCGCGGCGCCGCCCTCCATGTGCCGGCCGCCCGCTGTCTGGTGGCCGTGGCCGGCCCCGAGGACCGGCCGGAGATCGTGCAGGCCGCCCGGAACGGCATCGACGGCGCCCGCTGCACCGCACTGCGCTATCTCGCCGACAGCGACGACCCCGACGCCCTCGACCTGATCGAGGCCGCCGTCGCCGACGGCACGAGCGTCGTCGTGGAGGCCGCCGCCGACGCCTTCGAACGGATGCGCAGCGTCGCCGCCGTCGACCGCGCGCGCCGCTGGGCCCAGCGGCCCGACGTGCTCGGCTCCGCCGCCGGACGCATGCTCGCCTGTCGCGGCGGTGTCCAGGACCGCGACCTCGTCCTCGGCGCCCTGCGCGAGGCCGTACGGGGCGAGGGACCCGACGCACCCACGCTATGGACCCTCGTCGACGGCGCCGGACGCCTGGGCATCGCCTGCGCCGCCCCCGTACTGCGCCACATCTACCGCGAGACGGCCTCCTCCCATCTCCGCGGGCGCGCCGCCCGCGCCCTGGCCGCCACCGACCCCTCCTTCGCCGCCGGCTTCGCCGTCGAATGCCTGTGGGACTGCGAGGAGACCACCCGCGAACTCGCCGCCCGGCACGCCGAGACCGGTGACACCCGGGTCGTGGAACGCCTGCGCCGCCTGGCCGCCGATCCGGCCGAGGAGGCGGAGGTGCAGACGGCGGTCCGCAGCCGCTTCGGACCCGACGCCGCCCTCGGCTGACCCCTCACGCACGCACCCGACCCGGGCGGACGACCGCCCGCCGCGTGAACACCGGGTGTCCCGCAGGTCAGGCGGTCATGACGGCCGCCTGACCTGCTCGGGTGTGCAGCTCAACGCTCACAGGACGTTCCCCGCGCGGAAAGATCGAAGTCGACGCGGCCACGCCCCGCACGGCGAGAACACCCGTATGCGTGTCGTCATCGTGACCGAATCCTTTCCCCCCGATGTGAACGGCGTGGCCCACTGCGCGCTCCAGACCGCCCGGCACCTCGTAGATCGCGGTCACCATCCGCTCGTCGTCGCCCCCGCCCCCGCTCCGGGCAGCGCACCGGACACGGACGCCCCGTGCCGGGTCGTCCGGACCCCCTCCCTCCCGCTCCCCGGCTACCCCCAGGTCCGCGTCGCCCTGCCCAGCAGGCGCCTCGCCGCGGCGCTCCTCGAACACCGCCCTGACGTGGTCCATCTCGCCAGCCCCTTCGTCCTCGGCGTGCGCGGCATGGCCGCCGCCGCCAAGCTCGGCATCCCCGCCGTCGCCGTCTACCAGACCGACCTGGCCGGTTACGCCCGCACCTACATGGGTGCCGGCGAGGCGGCCGCATGGCGGCGGATCCGCTCCGTGCACGCCGCCGCCGACCGCACCCTCGCCCCCTCCAGCGCCGCCCTCGGCGACCTGGAGACGCACGGGGTACCCCGGGTCCGGCTGTGGCCGCGCGGTGTGGACACCGTACGTTTCCGGCCAGACCTCCGTGACGAGGCGCTGCGCCGCGAACTCGCCCCCGACGGCGAGCTGATCGTCGGCTACGTCGGCCGGCTCGCCCCCGAGAAGCACGTCGAACTCCTCGTCGGCGCCTGCGGCCTGAAGGGCGTCAAGGTGGTGGTCGTCGGCGACGGACCGAGCCACGCCCACCTGACCGAGGCCCTGCCCGGCGCCGTCTTCCTCGGCCGCCGCACCGGCGACGACCTCGCGCGGATCTTCGCCTCGCTGGACCTGTTCGTGCACACCGGCCCCTTCGAGACGTTCTGCCAGACCGTCCAGGAGGCCATGGCCAGCGGGGTCCCGGTCGTCGCGCCCGCCGCCGGCGGCCCGCTCGACCTGGTCGCCCACGGCCGCACCGGATACCTGGTCGCACCGCGCGACGCCGGCGCCGTACAGGAGGCCGTCCGTGAACTGGCCGCCAACCCGGCCCGGCGGAGCGCGTTCGGCGCCGCCGCGCGCACCATGGTCGAGGGCCGCACCTGGGCCGCCGTCGGCGACCAGCTGATCGCCCACTACGACGACGTCCTCGCGGCACGCAGGACGGTGGTGGCGGCATGACCGGCCGGCCCCTGCGCATCGTCCGGCTCGCCAACTTCGTCGCCCCGGCCTCCGGCGGCTTGCGCACCGCCCTGCGCGAACTGGGCAAGGGTTTCCGGGCGGCGGGTCACGAACCCGTCCTGATCGTGCCCGGCGAACGGCACACCGACCACGACACCGGACAGGGCCGCGTCATCACCTTGCCCGGCCCGCTGCTGCCCGGCACCGGCGGCTACCGCGTCCTCACGGACAAGCGGCGCGTCGCCGCCCTCCTGGAGGAACTCGCCCCGGACCGCCTGGAGGTCTCCGACCGTACGACCCTGCGCTGGACCGGCCGCTGGGCCCGCCGCGCGCGCGTGCCCGCCGTGATGGTCTCCCACGAGACCGCCGACGGCGTGCTGCGCACCTGGGGCCTGTCCGAGAACCTCTCCCGCCGCGCCGCCGACGCCCTCAACACCCGTACGGCGCACGTCTACTCACGGGTGGTGTGCACGACCGAGTTCGCCGAGCGTGAGTTCGTGCGCATCGGCGCGCGCAACGTCGTACGCGCCCCCCTGGGCGTCGACCTGATGGAACGCCACCCCGCACTGCGCGACCCGGGGCTGCGCTCCCTGCACGCGCGTGGGGGCGAGGCGCTGCTCGTGATGTGCTCCCGGCTGTCCGTGGAGAAGCGGCCCGGCACGGCCCTGGACGCCCTGGAGGCGCTGCTGCGGCGCGGTCGGCGGGCGGTGCTCGTGGTCGCCGGCGACGGGCCGCTCAAGCCCCGGCTGGAACAGCGGGCGCGCGAACACGGGCTGCCCGTGACGTTCCTCGGGCATGTCTCCGACCGTGCCGTGCTCGGGGCCCTCCAGGCGAGCGCGGACGTCGCTCTCGCGCCCGGGCCGGCCGAGACCTTCGGGCTCGCCGCGCTGGAGGCCATGGCCTGCGGTACCCCCGTCGTGGCCAGCGCGTCCTCCGCGCTGCCCGAGGTCATCGGCTCCGCGGGGGCGACAGCCGCCGACCGCGGTGAGGCGTTCGCGGACGCCGTGGAGCTGCTGCTGGACCGCGGCGAGCGGGCACGGCGGGAGGCGGCACGCGCGCGTGCGGAGTGCTTCGGCTGGGGCACGGCGGTCGAGGCGTTCCTGGCGGCCCACGACGCCGAGGTGCTCCGCCCCGGCGGCCTCCGCCGCACCATGGCGGAGGGCGTGGCATGAGACCCGTCCGCTTCGTCGCCCTCGGGGACTCCCTGACCCAGGGCGTGGGCGACCCCGTCGGCGACGGCTGGCGGGGCTGGGCCGCGCTGCTGGCGCCCTCCCTCGCCGAGACCGCCGACGCCGTGGAGTTCACCAACCTCGCCGTCAGCGGCGCGCAGACGCGGGACGTGCTGGAGCGGCAGGCTCCGGCCGCCCTCGGACTCCGCCCCGACCTGGTGTCCGTGGTGATCGGCGTCAACGACACGCTGCGCCGCACCTTCGACATCCGGGCCGTGGCCGCCCACCTCGACGAGGTGTACGCGGCGTTCACCCACCAGGGCGCCACCCTGCTCACCGCCTGCCTGCCCGACCCCGGCGCCATGCTGGGCCTGCCGGCCGCCCTGGCCCGCCCGCTGGCCCGCCGGCAACGGGCCGTCAACACGGTCGTCCACGCGCTGTCCGAACGCTACGGCGCCGTCCACCTGCACGCCGCGGACGGCACCTGGATCACCGACCGGGAGCTGTGGAGCGCGGACCGGCTGCATCCCGGCGAGCGCGGGCACCGGCGGCTCGCCGTACGCTTCCACGCCCTGCTCGCCGAGGCGGGCCGGGCCACCGGGCGGCCGCCGTCGTCCGAGCCGGAGTCCCCGGCGCCGACCCGGACGGCGAGCCTGCTGTGGCTGGCCACGGCCGGCACGGCCTGGGTGGTCCGGCGCTGCCAGGACCTGCTGCCCCAGCTGCTGCGCCTGGCCGCCGACGAGCTCCACCACCGGGCCAGGGGCACCAGTGCCCGCCTCGACCTGCACGCCTCGGCGGCGGCGACCGCGGCCCTGGCAGCCCTCACGGCGGACCCCGGCCAGAACACCGCCCCGAGCCCGTCGGGCGTGCGGGGGTCCTCACGCGTGGTGGCGACCCGGGGTGCGTCCAGGGCGGCCTCATCGATGGCGGGTGCGGCCGCCGAGGACGCGATTCCTGGTGCGGTGTGCGGTGAGGGCGTGGTTCCGGGGGCGGTCTGTGAGGGTCCGGGTTCGGGTGCTGTCGCCGGGGGCGTGGTTGCGGGGCGCGGTGGTGCGTCTTCTGAGGGTGCGGGTGCGGTGTGCGGTGAGGGCGTGGTTCCGGGGGCGGTCTGTGCGGCTCCGGGTTCGGGTGCCGTTGCTGGGGGAGTGGTTGCGGGGACCGTCCGTGCGTCCTCGGGTGCGGCCGGTGCGGTCTCTGAGGTGCTGATTCCGAGTGCGGTGAGGGCCGCTCCGGTTGCGGGTGCCGTCTCGGAGGGCGCGATTCCCGGTGCCGTCCGTGCGGCCGCCGAAGGCGCGATGCCCGTCGGCGCACGCGTGGCCCCGGCCGCGGATGCGGGCAGCGAGGCCTCTGTGCCGGACAGGGCCGACGCGGACCCGGTGCCGGAGGGTGCCTGTGCGGCCGTCGGGACGCAGGCCATACGGACCACCGCGGTCGCCGGGTAGCACCGGGAGGCGTCCGGCGGTCGCGGGCCCGATGGGCGGCGGGCGTGGGCCCGATGGTCGGCGGCTGCCGGGCCTTCGCCTGGTCGGGAGTCGGACCGTGGCCGGGCGGCGTCCGGCGGTCGCGGGCCCGTATGGGCGGCGGTCGCGGGCCGCTGGCGGCGGCCGTCGGGCCTCCGCCTGGTCGGGAGTCGGACCGTGGCCGGGCGGCGTCCGGCGGTTGCGGGTTGGGCGGCGGGCGTGGGCCGCTGGCGGCGGCTGCCGGGCCTT
Source organism: Streptomyces sp. NPDC048191 (assembly GCF_040652655.1). Taxonomy (NCBI): domain Bacteria; kingdom Bacillati; phylum Actinomycetota; class Actinomycetes; order Kitasatosporales; family Streptomycetaceae; genus Streptomyces; species Streptomyces sp. NPDC048191. The sequence continues at coordinate 33,623 of NZ_JBEZMO010000024.1, read as the reverse complement.
CGCCCGGTCGGGAATCGGAGCGCGTAGGTCCAGCCCCGTCGGGGGTTCACCGGGCGGGGCCCGCACCGGGCCTCCTCGGTGCGGCGTGGGCCGCCCGGCGCGGTTGCCGGTCTCCCCGCGGGATGCCGCGTACGCGGACGCGCCTTCCAGCGGTACGAACCCGCGCGCGTACCCCACCGAAGGGCAGCGCGGCCGGTACGCGCACGTGGGCCGCCCGGTAGCGCCGTTCGGGAGGAGGGCGGCCCCGCGGCTTCAGACGATGCCCATCAGCCGGTACTGCTCGTCGCGGGCGTCGGTCAGGAACATCTGGCCCGGGGCGTGGGTGATGGCGAACGGCGGCCGGGAGGCGGTCACCGCTGCCTGCGGGGTCACCCCGCAGGCCCAGAAGACCGGGATGTCGCTGGGCGCCAGGGTCACGGGGTCCCCGAAGTCCGGTCGCCCGAGATCCTCGATGCCGAGAGCCGCCGGGTCCCCGCAGTGCACGGGACCACCGTGCACGGCCGGCAACAGGCTGCTCTCCCGGATCGCGGCGCGGATGTGCTCCGGCGGCACCGGCCGCATGGACACCACCATCGGCCCGCGCAGCCTGCCCGCCGCCCGGCACGCACGCGTGGTGACGTACATCGGTACGTTGCGGCCCTGCTCGACGTGCCGGATCGGCACCCCCGCCCGGGCCAGCGCCCACTCGAAGGTGAAGCTGCACCCGAGCAGGAACGACACCAGGTCGCCGCGCCAGTGCGCACGCACATCGGTGGGCTCCTCGACCAGCTCGCCGTCCTGCCACACCCTGTAGCGCGGCAGGTCGGTGCGCAGGTCGGCGCCCTCGGCCAGGACGGTCGCCGGGGAGCCGGCGTCCGTGACGTCGAGCACGGGGCACGGCTTGGGATTGCGCTGGCAGAACAGCAGCATGTCGTAGGCCCAGTCGGCGGGCACCGAGATCAGGTTGGCCTGCGTGTGGCCTGCCGCGACCCCGGCCGTGGGACCCGAGAGGCCCTCCCTGAAGCGGGCCCGGGCGGTTCCCGGGCTCCACGCGTGCGCGTGCTCGTCGACGGTGGTGACGGGCAGGTCTTCGGTACGGGATGTCCGCGTCATGCCGGCTCCTGGAGAAGGTGAGCAGTGCCGTCCCGAGCACCGTAGAGGATCGTTCAACGATCCTTCAATACCCATGTTGTCTCGTTCCGGTACGTGCGATTGAATTCCCGGCATGGCAGAGCAGCTGACGGCACTGGCCGACGACCGTGCGCTCCTGGGGCGCACGAGCACGGCGGAGCGGGTTTCGGACATCCTCCGGAGCCGTATCGCCGACGGGTACTTCCCACCCGGAACCCGGCTGTCGGAGGACGGCATCGGCGGGGCGCTCGGGGTCTCCCGCAACACCCTGCGCGAGGCGTTCCGGCTGCTCACGCACGAACGGCTGCTGGTCCACGAACTCAACCGGGGTGTGTTCGTGCGGGTCCTCACCGTCGAGGACGTCGAGGACATCTACCGCACGCGCTCCCTGGTCGAGTGCGCCGTCGTCCGCGGCCTCGGCGAGCCGCCGTACCGCCTGGACCAGGTGGCCGCGGCGGTGGCCGAGGGAGAGCGGGCCACCGCGGAGCACGACTGGAAGGCGCTGGGCACCGCCAACATCCACTTCCACCGGGAACTCGTCGCCCTCGCCGGCAGCGAGCGCACCGACGAACTGATGCGCAGCGTCTTCGCCGAACTGCGGCTCGCCTTCCACGTCGTCGACGACCCGCGCCGGCTGCACGAGCCCTACCTCGCCCGCAACCGCGAGATCCTGCGCGCGCTGCAGGACGGCGACCGGCGCGAGGCCGAGCGGCTGCTGGAGACGTACCTCGCGGCCTCGCTGCAGCGAGTCGTGGAGGTGTACCGGCGGCGCGTCGCCCCGTAGGGGGCACGGTGCCGTACCGATGGGCGGCTCCGCCGCGCGGGCGGCCGACCACGGCCGGCCCGAGCCCCACGACGAACGCCTGCGCTGTCGGGCAAACCGGCGGAGCGTCTCGTTTGGGTCGATGTCAGACCGAGGACCTAGTCTGTGCACCGTGACTTCGCCTGCATCGACGGACAGCGTTCCGCCCCAGCTCAGCGCGGGGCCGCGCCCGGCTCCGGGCCCGGCCGCCGACGAGGGACTGGCGCGTCGGCTGCGCGCCCTCGCCTGCACCGCGCCGCTGCACGACCTCGACGCGCGCAAGGCCAACCTGGCCGGTGAGTACTCGGTGTACGGCATGGCCGAGGTGGCCCTCGCCGCCATCGACCTGGTCACGCTCAACATGGACTTCGACACCGGCGCCGACCACGAGCAGATCGTGGCCCGCCTCGTCCCGCGCATCGCCGCCCAGGCCCCGCACCGGCCGACCGCCGAGCACGAGCGCGTGGCCCGCTGGGTCCTGGAGAACCTGATCAACGTCGGCAGCGTCGACCGCGGCTTCCGCGCCGTCTACGGCACCTTCGCGACGGACGGCACGTACGTCCGCCGGGACTACGACTTCAAGCTGATCGAAGAGGTCCCCGGCCCCGGCGGCACGGTCTATCTGCGCACCACGGACGAGGCCGTCAACGTCCTGGTCGGTGCCCTCGACACCGACGTCACCAGCGCCCAGATCGCCGCCGAGGTCAAGCTGGAGGTGCTGATCAGCCGCGGCCGGCTGGCCGACGCCCAGCTCGCCGCCGAGCAGGCCCGCTACCGCACGGTGCAGTACTCGGAGACGCTGCGCCGCGCCCTGGAGGCCACCCGGCGCAACGTCCGCGCGGTCGACTGGCTCAGCACGGTGCCCGACATGATCGCCGAGGCCCTGGACCACGTGGCGGACCGCTACCGCCACGAGAACGCGATCCTCACCAACATCCGCAGGGCCCGCGACGAGACCGAGGAGCCCGAGCACAAGCGCCGTGCCGCCGAGCTCGTCGACATCGTCAAGGACTGCATCCGGCGGCACACCCAGCTCCAGTCGCGGCTGCTGGAGGCGGGCCCGCTGTTCCGCGCCGAGCAGGACCGGCAGGCCTTCGCCACGCCCACGACGACGTCCGGGACGGACCTGTACGGCCATCTCCTCGCCCCCTTGCTGCCGTTGCCCCTGGAGCAGGCGATCCGGGTCACCGACGCCTTCTTCGCGAACGGCACGGGGCTGCGGACACCGGTGTCCGTCCGCGTGGCCGATCTCGTCGACATACTGCTGACTCCGCCGGTGGAGCGGGAGCATCTGGGCGCGGAGATGCCGGAGCCGGATCTGATCGCGACGCCGGACGACAGCCGATTCAGCGAGGAGCAACTGGCCGCCGCGACGGAGTTGCTGGACCTTCCGGCCGACGCGCCGCGCAGGCTGTCGGGTCTGCTCACCGAGGCCCGGCGCACCGGCGACCCCGATCTGGCGTATCTGGTGGCCCTGTTGGCGGTCCACGCGGCCAGCCCGGCCGTCGGCACCGCCTACCGGCAGGGCGAGGAGAAACTGCTGTTCGCCGTGGACGACGGCACGGAACTGGACGACCCCGAGTTCGGCGGTGCCGACCTGATCGTGGGGACAGCCCTGCTGGACGCGGCCGGGATGGCGGCGGACAGGACGGAAGCAGCATGAGTGAGCAACAGCGCGACAAGGAGCGCCGACCGTGACCGAGCAAGTCGACCGGAGTGAGCCCGAGCCCGGCGCCGCGCCGGCCGGTTCCGCCGTCACCCCCGCCGACGCCGCCGACGCGGCACGGCTCGTCGCCTTCGGGCTGCAGCCCAAGCTGCAGCCCGCACGGGACCAGGAGTACACGGAGCTGCTGCGCCGGTACCGCGAGGACCCGGCGTTCGCGCGGCTCGCCGACGCCGTCGCCGCGGGCCTGGGCCTCGTCGTGCTGGAGGTGTCCCCGCGCGCCGGGATGGCCGTCACCGCCGCCGAGGACTCGGTGTTCGCCGTCCGCATGGGCGACTACGCGCGTCGCACCACCGCCGACTCCGGTGACCGCTTCCTGCACGGGCTGGCCCATCTCGCCGCCGCCGCACTGGCGTTCCCGCGCCCGGAGGACCTGGCCGACGACACCTACATCGGCCGCGTCACCGTCAACGGCGTCGACGCCTTCGTACGGCAGGCCTGCCGGCGTCTGGAGGAGCGGGCCGGGGAACTGGGCGAGAACACCGACCCCGCGACCGATGCCCCCGGCCTCGAGGCCGCCTGGCGGATCTGGGCCAGACGCAGCGCCACCGGTGCCACCAAGGACGCCCGCCGCCCGGCCGCCTCCACCACCGGCATCGTGGCCAAGGCCCTCGCCTTCCTCACCGACTCGGGCTTCCTGCAGCGCACCGGCGACGACAGCGGCGGCACCTACCGCACCACGGCCCGCTACCAGCTCCAGGTCCGCGACATGGCCGGCGGCGCCGCCATGGCCGAACTGCTGGAGCTCGGTGTCGTACCGGTCACCGACGGCACGGCCAGCCTGCTGCCCGCCGAGGACACCGAGGACCTGGAACTGGTGGCCGACGCCGGGCTGCCGTTCCACTCCTGAGGGCACCGAGCCCCTCGGACAACCCCGAACCACCGCACCTTTCACCAGACTTACGAGAGTCCGCCATGTACGAGCTGTCCCGGGTCCGCCTCTACTCCATCGGTCCCGCCGGTGCGCGCTACGCCGACACCGTGCTTGACCTGCGGGGCGTCGGCGAGCCCGTGCCCGACCCGGCGCCCACGCAGGCGGAGTTCTTCGAGGAGGAGCCCTCCGGCCCGCCGCGCCGGCCGGCGCCCGCCGGGGTGCTCTTCCTGGAGAACGGCGGCGGCAAGTCCGTGCTGCTCAAGCTGATCTTCTCGGTGATGCTGCCGGGCCACCGCAACACCCTCGGCGGCGCCAGCTCCGGTGTGCTGCGCAAGTTCCTGCTCGCCGACGACTGCGGGCACGTGGCGCTGGAGTGGCAGCACGTGCAGACCGGCGAGTGCGTCGTCGTCGGCAAGGTGAGCGAGTGGCGCGGGCGGCAGGTCTCCAACGACCCGCGGAAGTTCGCCGAGGCGTGGTACTCGTTCCGGCCCGGGCCCGGCCTGAGCCTGGACAATCTGCCCGTCGCCGAGTCCACCGCCGTACGGCCGCCGGTCGAGGGCGCCTCGGGCGCGCAGGGCAGGCGCCGCACCATGAAGGGCTTCCGCGACGCCCTGACGGAGGCCGGCAAGGCCTACCCGCACCTGGAGGTGCACTGGGAGGAGATCCACGACCGCTGGATCGAGCACCTCGGCGACCTCGGCCTCGACCCCGAACTCTTCCGCTACCAACGGGAGATGAACGCGGACGAGGGCGAGGCGGCCGGGCTCTTCGCGGTCAAGAAGGACTCCGACTTCACCGACCTGCTGCTGCGCGCCGTCACCGACACCCGCGACACCGACGGCCTCGCCGACCTGGTCAGTGGCTTCGGCAACAAGCTGGGCCGGCGCGCCGAGCTGATCGCCGAACGCGACTTCACCGCCGGGTCGGCCGACCTGCTCGGGCGGATCGTCGAGGCCGCCGAGGCCCGCTCACGCGCGCGTGACATCCACGCCGGCGCCGAGCGCCGCACCCGCACCCTGGCCCGGCGGCTGTCCGCGCGGGCGGTGCGGGAGCGGGTGCGGGCCGCCGACCTCGCCCAGCGGGTCACGGCCGCCGCCTACGCCGTCACCCACTCCGAGGGCGCCCGCGAGCGCAGCGCCCTGATCGCCGCCGAACTCGCCTACCGGCACGCCTCCCTGGCCCTCGCCGCCGCGGAGAAGTCCGCCGCCGCGCAGAAGCGCGAGCTGGCCGACGCCCGCACCCTGCACTCCGCCTGGCAGGCCGCCGAGGCCGTGCTGCGGCACCGGGCCGCCGCCGACCGGGCCGCGCGCGTGTCCGCCGCCATCCAGGAGGCCGAGCGGGACGCCGCGCCCGCGCTCGCCGCCCGCGCCAAGGCCGCCGTGGACCTCGTACGCGCCCTGCACGCGGCCGCCGAGAGCGCGGAGACCCTCGCCAACGAGGAGGAGGAGCGCTCCGCCGCCCTCCAGGAGGCCGGCGACTGCGCCTACCGCGACTCCACCACGGCCGCGACCGAGGCACAGCGCGCCCGCAGCGAGGCCGGGCACCTGCGCCAGCGTCTCACCGAGGTCGAGCAGGAGACCGCCGAGGCCGTCCGTGCGGGCTGGCTCGACGACAGCGCCCCGGACGCCGACCCGGCCCGCGCGGCGCTCGCCGCCAGCGACGCCGAGAAGACCGCCGTGGCCGCCTGGGACACGGCCCGCGAGGCCGCCCGCAAGGTCACCGAGCAGGCGCGCGAGGCGGCCTCCGCCGAGTCCCGCGCGGAACTGACCGCGGCCCGCGCGGCGGACGCCGCCACGGCGGCCGAGCGGGCCTACGAGGCCGAGCAGCGGCTCGCCGAGTCCCTGGCCGCCGAGGAGCGGCTCGCGGAACTGCTCAGCCTGCCGGGCGCGCCGGGCCGCGCGCGGGTGCCCGCCCAGAGGACGGAGACGGACGACGACACGCACGGGGGATCCACGGCCGGCCCCGCCGTCCCCGCCGAGGGCCCGCTCGCCCCCGAGGAACTCGACCGTTTCGCGGACGAGTTGCGCGAACTCCTCGACGAGGCCGTGTCGGCCGCCGAACGCCACCTCTTCGAACTGCGCACCGCCGCCGCCGACGACTCCAGGATCCTCGGCGCGCTCGGTGACGGCGGACTGCTGCCGCCGGGCCCGGACGTCCTGGCCACGGTGGAGTTCCTCGGCGAGCACGGCATCCCGGCACTGCCCGGCTGGCGCTATCTCGCCCAGGCCGTCGACCCCGCCGACCACGCGCGCGTGCTCGCCGCGCGGCCCGAGCTGGTCGACGGCGTGATCATCACCGACCCGGACACCCACGCGCGTGCCCGCGAGGCGCTCGGCGACGCCGCCCTGCTGCCCCGCTCCGCCGTCGCCGTGGGCACGGCCGCCGCCCTGCTCGCCCCGCCGCCTGCCGCCGACAGCACTCCGGGCGACGTCTTCCTCGTGCCGCCGAACCCGGCCATGCACGACGAGCACGCCGCCGACGAGGAACGGCAGGCCCTGCGCGCCCGGGCCACCGAGCGCGACGAGGAGATCCGCACCCTCGCCGCCCGGCTCGGCAAGGACCGTGAACTCGCCGCCCGGCTCGCCTCCTGGCGTACCGGCTGCCCCGCCGGCCGCCTCACCGAGCTGGCCCGGACCGCCGAGGAGACCCGGGCGTTCGCCGAGGAGGCCGAGGCCGAACTGGCCGAGGCACGCGCGCTGCGCGCGGAGGCCGACGAGACGGCCGCCGAGGCCACCCGGGTCCGCGACGAGCGCCAGGAGACCGCGCAGAAGGCCCGCCGCGCCGCCGACGCCCTCGCCGGACTCGCCTACCGGCTCCGCGAGCGCGCCGGCTGGCAGGTCAAACTCCGCGAACTCGCCGACGAGGCCGCCGAGTCCGAGGCCCGTGCCCAGGCCTGCCTGGAGCGCGCCCGCGCCGCCGACGAGGACCGCCGCGCCGCCCAGCGCGCCGCCGACGACGCCCGGCGCACGGCACGCACCCTGCGCGCCGAGCGCTCGGAGATCGCCGGAGCCCCCGACGACGTACCGGTCGAGGACGCGGCCGCCCCCACGGCGTCCCTGCCGGCCCTCCGCGAGGCCTACCGAGCCGCCTCGCAGGTGTACGAGAAGGTCGGCGTCGGCGCCGACCTGCGCGCCGAGCAGGCCCGTGCCGAGAGCGACGAGAGCGCCGCCCGCGCCGAACTGGACCGGCTCAGCAACAAGGTCCGCACCCGCGCCGAGCAGCTCCTCCAGTCGCCCGACGGCTCCGACGGGCCCTCCCGGCAGGCCGCCGCCGCACGCGCGGAGGAACTGGTCCAGCTCCTGGAGACCCGCATGTCCAGCGCGAGCGAGCAGCTCGGCCGGCTGCGCGGCGAGGCCGAGCGGCACGCCCCCGAGGACGGCGAGGCGCACACCGAGCTGCCCGAGCAACTCGTCCCCCGCGACGCCGAGCACGCCCAGGCCCTGCTGCGCACCGCTACGGGCGAACTGGCCGCCCGCACCGAGGCGCTGGCCGGGGCCCGGGAGGCACACGCGGAGCTGCTGGAGGCCCACCGCGCCGCCGAGGACGCCGCCGGCGGCTTCGACGAGATCGCCGCGATGCTCCGCGACCTGCTGCGCGAGCAGGCCCCCGAGGAGGAGCAGGAGGAGCCGGAGCCGTACCCCGGCGGCCTGGAGGAGGCCCGGCACTCCGCGGCCGAGGCCCGCCGCTCGCTGCGTGGCTGCGCCGCCGACCTGTCCGCCGCCGAGGCGGCCGTGCGCGAGGCGAGCGACGTCCTCGTCCGGCACGCCAACTCCACCCGCTACGAGCAGGTCCGCACCCCCGCCCGGCAGCAGATCCGCGAACTGCCCGCCTCCGCGCTCCCGGAGCACGCGCAGAAGTGGGCGGACGCCTTCGCGCCCCGACTGCGGGTCCTGACCGATGAGTTGGCCCAGCTGGAGCGCAATCGCGACTCGATCGTGGACCGCCTGCGGGGTCTGGTCGAGTCGGCCCTCGCCACCCTGCGCTCCGCCCAGCGGCTCTCCCGCCTCCCCGAGGGCCTCGGGGAGTGGTCCGGGCAGGAGTTCCTGCGCATCCGCTTCGAGGAACCCGACCAGGCCACGCTCACCGAACGGCTCGGCGAGGTCATCGACGAGGCCACGCGCGCGGCCGTGAAGAAGAACTCCGACCTGCGCCGGGACGGCATGTCGCTGCTGCTGCGAGGAGTCGCCGCCGCACTTCAGCCGAAGGGCGTGGCCGTCGAAATCCTGAAGCCAGACGCCGTGCTGCGCGCCGAGCGCGTCCCCGTCGGCCAGATGGGCGACGTCTTCTCCGGCGGCCAGCTGCTCACCGCCGCGATCGCCCTGTACTGCACGATGGCCGCCCTCCGCTCGAACGACCGGGGCCGGGACAAGCACCGGCACGCCGGCACGCTGTTCCTGGACAACCCGATCGGTCGCGCCAACGCCACGTACCTGCTGGAGCTGCAGCGTGCCGTGTCGGACGCGCTCGGCGTGCAGCTGCTGTACACCACCGGCCTGTTCGACACGACCGCCCTGGCCGAGTTCCCCCTGGTCATCCGCCTGCGCAACGACGCCGACCTCAGGGCGGGCCTGAAGTACATCAGCGTGGAGGAGCACCTCCGGCCCGGACTGCCGCAGCAGCCCCAGGCCGAAGAGGCGGTGCACAGCGAGATCACCGCGACCCGGATGTTCAAGAAGCCGGTCTCGAACACGCCGTAGCGGCGAGCGAGGCGGAACTCAGGGGTGGGACAGCTGTCCGGCCCCGCCCCGCCGGCGTATCCGCTCCTGCTCGCGCAGGGCCGTGCGCTCCTCGCGCCGGCGGGCGCGCCGCTCCCGGCGGAGAGAGCGGGCCGTGCTGCTCGGCTCGGAGATCACGCCGTACCGCTGGTTCCACACCTGGCGGGTGACCCACACGTCGACCACCGCCCAGGTGGCCACCACGGTGCTCGTCACGCTGCTGATCACCATGGGGAAGGCCAGCCAGGACTCGGCCATGGTGCACAGGAACGCGACCATCGCCTGGATCAGCGTCACGGCGATGATCAGGACCGCCCGGACCGCCGCCGTACGCACCGGATCCGGCATCGGGTGCCGTTTCGCGGGCTCCTCGATCCACAACGCCCGGTAGCTCTGCGGCTGTTCGCCGGTGAACTCCCCATCGCGCCGCTGCGCCGGAATGTCGCGATCCGGTGCCTGCGGGCCCCGTCGCGCCGTCCGGTGTCCCGCCGCACTCTTCTCGGGCGCTTCGCGCCGCTCCGCCGTGCCCATCACCGTGTCACTCCCCACCGCCAACAGACCGCTCGCCCCCGGTGTCACAAGACTCCGGCTCCCCAGTGGCTGCCCGGCTTGCGCTGATTTACGCCGCCGGGGTGCGGGATGCGGCTCCTGTGGCCCATTCCGCCCCCATTTCCCGTAGAGAAGGACGCGCGAGATCGTCCGAAGATTCCCGTCCTGCGAAAAAAACCAGCCAACCGCCCGGTCACGAGTTCGCGGTCCGGCCCGGGGCCGGGTCCCGGATCGCGGTGGCAATCTCCCGCAATGACCGGACAACTCGCCATGTCTCGTCGCCGGAGCGGAAGTTCACCCTCCGGACATGTCTTCGAGTTGGGTGTGCGGCGGTAGTAGGCTCGCGCCGTTTGTTGACCGACATGTGCACCCCCGACCGGCGGGGGTCGAGCTGGGGGAGGCCATGCGCTTTCGCGGGAAGTCGATCCGCCGGAAGATCGTGGCGCTGCTTCTCGTGCCGCTGGTGTCCCTGACCGCCATCTGGGGCTTCGCGACGGTACTCACGGGGCGCGATGTCGCCCGGTTGTTCCACGCCACCGACCTCACCAAGGACGTCGGCTATCCGACCGAGGACGCGGTCCGCGCCCTGCAGCAGGAACGCCGCCAGACCCTCGTCTACCTCGCCGACCCGCGCGCCGTCGACGCGCTCTCCGCGCTGCAGCGCACCCGCACGGCCACCGACCGGGCCATCGGCAGGATCCGCGGGAACGCCGGGCACCACGACGTGGTGGACGCCATGGACGACACCGACAGCGGACGCCTCACCTCCGCCCTGAACGCCTTCGACGGTCTCGGCTCCCTGCGACGCGGCGTCGAACACGGAACGGTCGACCGCGCCCAGGCCTTCACCCTCTACAACCGCCTCGTCGACCCCTGCTACACGCTGCTCGACGCCCTCGACGGCGTGGACGACGTCGAACTGGACAAGCAGGCCCGCGCGATGGTCAACGTCACCCGGGCGCGCGAGTTGCTCTCCCGCGAGGACGCCCTGGTCGGCTCCTCCCTCGTCGTGGGCAGGCTGACCCGCGACGAGACCCGCGACATCTCCGACCTCGTCGCCCAGCGCGCCCTCCTGTACGACATCAGCCTGCCGCTGCTGCCGGCCGCCGAGCGCGACCGCTACGACCGCTTCTGGAAGGGCGCCACCACCGCCCCGCTGCGCACGGCCGAACAGTCCGTCATCGGCACCGGCGCCGGCACGCCCGGCGACGTCACCGCCAGGAGCTGGGACTCCACCGCGGCGAGCGTCCTGGACGAACTCGGCACCCTGGACGACCAGGCGGGCGACCGCTTCCAGGACCGCACCCGCCCCGTGGCCATGACCGTCATCCTGCAGGCGGCCGTCGCGGGTCTCCTCGGCCTGGTCGCGCTCGTGCTCTCCATCGTCCTGTCCGTCCGGATCGGCCGCGGCCTCGTCCGCGACCTGCGCAAGCTGCGCCTGGAGGCGCACGAGGCCTCCGGCGTCCGGCTGCCCAGCGTGATGCGCCGCCTGTCCGCCGGTGAACAGGTCGACGTCGAGACCGAGGTACCGCGCCTGGAGTACGACAAGAACGAGATGGGCGAGGTCGGCCAGGCCCTCAACACCCTTCAGCGCGCCGCCGTCGAGGCCGCCGTCAAGCAGGCCGAACTGCGCTCCGGTGTGTCCGAGGTCTTCGTCAACCTCGCCCGCCGCAGCCAGGTGCTGTTGCACAAGCAGCTCACCCTGCTCGACACCATGGAACGCCGCACCGAGGACACCGACGAACTCGCCGACCTGTTCCGCCTGGACCACCTCACCACCCGTATGCGCCGGCACGCCGAGGGCCTGGTGATCCTCTCCGGCGCCGCACCCTCCCGGCAGTGGCGCCGCCCGGTGCAGCTGATGGACATCGTGCGCGCGGCCGTCGCCGAGGTCGAGGACTACGAACGCATCGAGGTACGGCGCCTGCCCCGGGTCGCCGTCACCGGCCCGGCCGTCGCCGACCTCACCCATCTCGTGGCCGAACTCCTGGAGAACGCCACGGTCTTCTCGCCCCCGCACACCGCCGTCCAGGTGCTCGGCGAGCGCGTCGCCAACGGCTTCACGCTGGAGATCCACGACCGGGGCCTCGGCATGACGGCCGAGGCGCTCCTGGACGCCAACCTGCGTCTCGCCGAGACCCCCGAGTTCGAACTGTCCGACACCGACCGGCTCGGCCTGTTCGTGGTCAGCCGTCTCGCCCAGCGCCAGAACGTCCGGGTCTCCCTCCAGCCGTCGCCCTACGGCGGCACCACCGCCGTCGTCTTCATCCCCGACGCCCTGTTGAGCGACGACGTACCGGACACGAACGGCATCGGCTTCCGCCTCGACCGGGACCGCCCCGGGAAGGGAAGCGGACGCGCGGCGGGCCGCGCCGTCGGACGGTCCGCCGCGCCGGCGCAGCTGCCCGGGCTGCCGACCTCGCTGCTGGACGGCCCCGTCGAGCTGGAGGCGCCCGTGGACCTCGACGCCATCGACGACTTCCCTGGGGTCCTCGCGGACGAGGACAGCGAGCGAGGAGGACTGTTCCGGCCGCGCCGTCCCCGCGCCGACGACGAGTTGCCCGCCCCCTCTGCCGACCACATGTCACGCGACGACGGCGACCGCGGTCCGATACCGCTGCCGCGCCGGCAGGCCCCCAAACTGGTCAGCTCGCACGGCAGGCCGGTCACCGACCAGCGCACTCGACGCGACGAACCGGACGAGCAGCCCTCCGCTGCCGTCCGCCGCTCGGAGACCGGCGGACTGGCGCCGCTGCCCGCCCGCCGGCGCGGCACTGCCGACCGGCGTCCCGAACTCGCCGACCGCGTCGAGGGCCAGGACCCGGCCTCCGCCGACGCCCCCACCGGCGTCCCCGCCCTGCCCCGGCGCACCCGGCGAGCAGCACCCGCCGACGACGGCCCCACCACGCCGGGCCGCCCGGCCGACGGCGCCGCGGAGCCTGTCGGCGAGGAGGCCGGGTTCGGGATCGGTGCCGCCGGGCCGGCCGGTGAGCGTGGACGTTCGGGTGGCGGCGCGGCGGAGCCTGTGGGTGAGGGGTCCGGTTTCGCGGCCGGCGCGGTCGAGCCTGCCGGCGAGCGGGGCCGCTCCAGTGACGGCGGGGCGGAGCCCGTCAGCGGCGGGCTCCGGCCCACCGGTGCGGCCTCCGGATTCGGGGACGCTGTGGCCCGCTCCGGCAACGAGACCCGGTTCAGCGGCGAGGCGGTCGGACCGGGCACCGCCCCGGACCGTTACGGCGCCGAGGCCACGCCCGCGAACGACACGGCTCCGCCCGGCCCGGCCGCCGGCCCCGGCGCCGGACTGCCCACCCGCCCCGCCGCCGGACTGCCCACCGGCCCGGCCCCCGAACGGGCCACCGGTTCCCTGCCCCGGCGCGTGCGCCAGGCCAGCCTGGCCCCACAGCTCAAGCAGGACACCGCGCGGCGCGCCGAGCGCGCGGCGCAGCCCGCCGACCGCGACGCCGACGAGGTCCGCAGCCGGATGGCCTCGCTCCAGCGCGGCTGGCAGCGCGGCCGGCGGGAGAACGCCGCGGGCGACGACGCCCACGACGGCACAGCACAAGGAACGACTAAGGGGGACGGTCGATGACCGCACCGAAGGCGACCGGCCACACGGAGACGAACAAGGGGGAGCTGAACTGGCTCCTGGACGAACTGGTCGACCGGGTCGCCAGCATCCGCAAGGCCGTCGTCCTGTCCGGCGACGGGCTGCCGACGGGTGTGTCCAAGGACCTGACCAGGGAGGACAGCGAGCATCTGGCCGCCGTCGCCTCCGGCTTCCACAGCCTCGCCAAGGGCGTGGGCCGGCACTTCGACGCGGGTAGCGTGCGGCAGACGGTGGTCGAGCTGGACGACGCCTTCCTGTTCGTCACCGCGGCCGGGGACGGCAGCTGCCTCGCCGTCCTGTCCGACGCCGACTCCGACGTCGGACAGGTCGCCTACGAGATGACGCTCCTGGTCAAGCGGGTCGGCGTGCATCTGGGCACCGCCCCGCGCACCGATCTGCCCGCGGGCGGGTAGTGGGATGACATGAGCGGAGACGGTCAGGGAACAAACCACTGGTTCGACGACGAGGCCGGGCCGGTCGTGCGTCCGTACGCCATGACGCGCGGACGTACGACGAGTCCGGCCCAGCACCGGCTGGACCTGATCGCGGTGGTCGTCACGGAGTCCGACGCGGGCGACCCCGAGAGGGATCCGACGCTGGCGCCGGAGCACGTGGACATCGTCGGGCTCTGCCGCGAACCGCAGTCGGTCGCCGAACTCGCCGCCGAACTCGACCTGCCCATCGGCGTGGTGCGGGTCCTCATCGGCGACCTGGTGCACGCGGAACTCGTCCATGTCACGCGTCCGGTGCCCCCGGCCGAACTGCCGGACGAGAGCATTCTGCGCGACGTGATCAACGGACTGCGGGCGCTGTGACCGGCGCGCGAACGGAGTACTGAGGTGACGGGCCGGCACCCGCCGCACGGGCCGGGACACCGGGCTCGGCAGCCGAGGGGCCGTCCCGGGGAGTCCGCCGTCCGACGGCATGGAAACCCTTGGCGGCGGCGGTCACGGCCGGCCGCCGCCCGACCCCATCCAGCAGGACAGTCAAGCAGGAGAAGAGACCGATGATCTTCGGGCGTTCTGAGCGCGGCAAGCCCCCGGTCGAGCCCGTCACGCTCAAGATCCTGGTGGCCGGCGGCTTCGGCGTGGGCAAGACGACCCTCGTCGGCGCGGTCAGCGAGATCAGGCCGCTGCGCACCGAGGAACTGCTCACCGAGGCCGGGCGCCCGGTCGACGACACCAGCGGTGTGGAGGGCAAGCACACCACCACCGTGGCCATGGACTTCGGCCGGATCACGCTGCGCGAGGACCTGGTGCTGTACCTCTTCGGCACGCCCGGGCAGGAACGGTTCTGGTTCATGTGGGACGAGCTGTCCGAGGGTGCGCTCGGCGCCGTCGTCCTCGCCGACACCCGCCGCCTGGAGGACTGCTTCGCCGCCGTCGACTACTTCGAGCGGCGTTCCATCCCCTTCGTGGTCGGCGTCAACTGTTTCGAGGGAGCGGCCCGTTACCCGGCCGACACCGTCCGGCAGGCCCTCGATCTGGACGACGGCGTACCCGTTCTGCTGTGCGACGCGCGTGACCGGGCATCGGTCAAGGAGGTGCTCATCGGCGTGGTCCAGCATGCGATGGACCACGCCGCCGACCGCCGCCAGGCCGCTCTGGGCTGACGACGGCACGGCCCGTACCCCCGCCGACCGGGGTACGGGCCGTGGTCCGGTGAGGAGCACTCACGCGCGCGTGCCGCGCACCTTCACGCGTCGTCCTCCTCGAGCCAGCCGAGGCTCTTCTCCACGGCCTTGCGCCAGTTGCGGTACTCACGGTCGCGTACCGGCGCCGCCATCGCCGGTGTCCACTCCGCGTCCCGCTGCCAGTGCGATTTCAGCTCGTCCAGGTCGTTCCACACGCCCGTCGCCAGGCCGGCCGCGTAGGCGGCGCCCAGGCAGGTCGTCTCCGACACCCGGGGCCGGATCACCGGGACGCCGAGGACGTCCGCCTGGTGCTGCATGAGCAGGTTGTTCTTCGTCATGCCGCCGTCGACCTTCAACGTGGTGATCCGCACCCCCGAGTCCTGGTACATGGCGTCCACGACCTCCCGGGTCTGCCAGCTCGTCGCCTCCAGCACCGCCCGCGCGAGATGTGCCTTCGTGACGTACCGGGTGAGGCCGGTGACGACACCGCGCGCGTCGGAGCGCCAGTAGGGCGCGAACAGGCCGGAGAACGCGGGCACGATGTAGGCGCCGCCGTTGTCCTCGACGCTCGCCGCCAGTGTCTCGATCTCGTCGGCCGCGCGGATGATGCCGAGCTGGTCGCGGAACCACTGGACCAGCGCGCCCGTTATCGCTATGGACCCCTCCAGGCAGTACACCGGCGCCTCCCCGCCGATCTTGTAGCCCATCGTCGTCAGCAGCCCGCTCTTGGACGGCACCGGCCGGTTGCCGGTGTTCAGCAGCAGGAAGCTGCCGGTGCCGTACGTGTTCTTCGCGGTGCCCACGTCGTAGCAGGCCTGCCCGAAGACGGCGGCCTGCTGGTCGCCCAGCGCGGAGGCCACGGGCACGCCGGCGAGCTGTCCGACCGCCGTGCCGTACACCTCGGCGGAGGACCGGATCTCGGGCAGCACCGCCTCGGGCACGTTCATGGCGGACAGGATCGAGGGATCCCACTGCAGGGTGTCCAGGTTCATGAGCATGGTGCGTCCGGCGTTGGTGACGTCGGTGACGTGCCGGCCGCCGTCGGTGCCGCCGGTGAGGTTCCAGATCAGCCAGGAGTCGATGGTTCCGAAGGCGATCTCGCCGCGTTCGGCCCGCTCCCTGAGGCCGGGCACGTGGTCCAGCAGCCAGGCGGCCTTGGGCCCGGAGAAGTAGCTGGCCAGCGGCAGCCCGGTCGCTTCGCGGAAGCGGTCCTGGCCGTCCGCGCCGCCCAGTTCGGTGCACAGGGCGGCGGTGCGGGTGTCCTGCCAGACGATCGCGTTGTGCACGGGCTTGCCGGTGGCGCGGTCCCACAGGACGGTCGTCTCGCGCTGGTTGGTGATGCCGAGCGCGCTGAGCTGGTCGGCGCGCAGCCCGGCCTTGGCGAGTGCTCCGGCCACCACGGCCTGCACCTTGGACCAGATCTCGGTCGCGTCGTGCTCCACCCAGCCCGGCTTGGGGAAGATCTGGCGGTGCTCGCGCTGGTCGACGGCGACGATCGCGCCGTTGTGGTCGAAGACGATGCAGCGGCTGGACGTGGTGCCCTGGTCGATGGCGGCGACGTACTTCTCGGCGGTGTCCGTCATGGCTGTCCCCTGGGTGGCTGGGTCGGGTCGCGGGTCGAACGGGCGCGCGGGGAGAACTGCGTACGGGTTCGGAAGTGCCGTGCGGGTGATCAGAAGGCCACGTTGTAGAGGCCGCCGGCGAGGGCTCCGCCGATCAGCGGACCGACGACCGGTATCCAGGCGTAACCCCAGTCGGAGCTGCCCTTGTTGGGGATGGGCAGGAAGGTGTGCACGATCCGCGGGCCCAGGTCGCGGGCCGGGTTGATGGCATAGCCGGTGGGCCCGCCGAGGGAGAGCCCGATGCCGACCACGAGCAGCGACACGATCAGCGCGGTGGTGCCGGACTCACCGAGTCCCTTGGTCAGCCCGAACGCGAGGATCGGCAGCACCAGCGCGACGGTCGCGATGATCTCCGTGATGAGGTTGGCGAGCGGGTTCCGGATCTCCGGGATGGTCGAGAAGATGCCGAGCGTCGGCACCGGCTCGTCGGCCGTTCCCTCGGTGGTGCCCTCCGTGCGGGTGTTGGCCTGGAACTGCGCGAGATACACCAGATACGTGAGTACGGCCCCGAGCATCGCTCCGACGAACTGGCCCAGCAGATACACCCAGACCTTGCCCCATTTTCCGGTGTCGATGGCGATGCCGAGCGTGACCGCGGGGTTGAGCTGACCGCCGGAGAGGGGAGCGGCGGTGTACGCGCCCGCCAGGACGCCGAAGCCCCAGCCGAACGCGATGACGACCCAGCCCGAGGCCCGTGCCTTGGAGTATCTGAGGGTGACGGCGGCGCAGACACCGGCACCGAACAGGATCAGGATCGCGGTGCCGATGACCTCGCCGACGAAGATGTCTCCGTTGCTCATGGCGGCTCCCTTGGGGCCGATTGGGGGCGGTTCAGCCCCGGCCGTCCGTGCAGGACCGTTCCCTTGGCGACGTCGGCCGGGAACAGGGAGCCCGCGCCCCGCCCGGCGTCCGTGACGAGCGTGCCGTCGCAGCCGCATCGCCGGGGAGGGACGGGCCGTGGAAAAGGACAGACCCGTGGCGCTGTGCCTGATAACACCGCGAATGTACGGCGATGTCGGCCGACACCGGGAAGTGTTCACCGGCGCCACGGGGGCGTCAAGGTTGCCGACGGCGACGGTGACAGCCGGGCGCCCGGTGGCCCGGCCGTTGTTGCCCGGTTCAACCGGGACATGCGTGCGCGGTTCAACGGACACATGCCTGCGCGGTTCAACGGACACATGCGTGCGCGGTTCAACGGGCCCATGCCTGCCCGGTGCAACGGGCCATGCATGTCCGGGGCGACGGGCCCATATGGTGTCTTGTTCAACGGGCACATACGGTGAGGACGTTCACCACCCTGGTTCGGCGGTCGCGTAGCCGGCCTGTGCCGGCGCCGCTCCCGAGCCGCGCCGGACCTCGTGGCCGGACAGCCCGGCGCGCCCGAGCACCCAGCTCGCTCCGCGCAGCGCCTTGGCCGCCTTCTTCAGCGGTGCGAGCTGGGCAGCGGCCTGGCGGTGGTCGCCCACGCTTCCCGGTGTGCACACGACGGTCGCGAGGGAGAGGGTGACCGGCCGGCCGCCCGCCGACCAGGGCGCGTCGAGCACGGCGGCGACCAGCGGGTCGAGCGCCTCCTCCGTGGCCAGCACCAGGAAGTCGTCACCGCCGATGTGCCCCACGCGCGCGTGCCCGGCGACCGCCTGCTGCAGCGCTCGCCCCACCGACCGGATCAGTTCGTCGCCCGCGGCGAACCCGGCACCGTCGTTGACCTGTTTGAAATGGTCGATGTCCAGCCAACTGAGGGCGAACGTCCGGCCGTCGGCGATCCACCGGTCCACCTCGCCGGTGACGCTGTCCGAACCGGGCAGCCGGGTCAGCGGATTGAGCCCGGCCGCCTCCTCGACCCGGCTCTCGGCCAGGGCCCGCACCAGGTCCGCGAGCCGTACGACGCCCACGCACCGCCCGTGCCTGTCGATCACCGCGACATCGTCGGAGGTCCGGTCCCGGCCGCCGATCGCGACGACGTCCAGCACCTCCCAGGCGGTGGCGTCGACACCGACGGTGCGGGGCACGTCACCCAGCTTGAAGGCCGGCCGGTCGGCGTACAGGGCGTGGCCGTAACGACCGGACATGGTCAGCAGGAAGCGGGAACGGTGCACCGACCGCACAGGCCTGCCCGCCTGGTCCACCAGCAGCACACCCGAGACGTCCGGCGACCCGGTCAGCAGCGCCCGCACCTGCCCGGCCCGGGCGGTCACCGGCAGCACGGCGGCCGGGCGTACGAACTCCCGCACCGACGGCCCGGACCGGGGGACGCCGACGGCGCCGGGGGAGCGGGGCGGAACGTATACGTCCGCGACGGGGATCCGGGCCGGCGGCGCGAACAGCTCGCCCTGGGCCAGCTGCGCCCCGGCCGACAGAGCCGCCGCACACTGCAGTTCGGTCTCGACGCCCTCCACCGCGACCAGGGCACCCAGTTCCTCGCACAGCGTCCGCATCGCGCGCACCGCGGCCGGCCGCGACAGCAACGAGGCGTCGAGCTTGACCAGGTCGGGCGTGAGGTCGGTGAGCAGCCTGAGCGGTACGTCGCCGTCCCCGATGCCGTCCGCGCTGATCCGGAACCCCTGCTCGCGCAGCACGGCCACGGCCTCCAGCAGGGCCCGCTGCGGTACGTGCGTGTAGGGCGGGACCACGTCCAGCGTCACCTCCCAGGGCAGGCGCCCGGCCGCGCGCACGGCGTCGTGCAGCGGGGTGAGGCCGCCGAGGTCGGCGAGGGTGGCCGCGAACACGTTGAGGTGCAGCGGCAGCAGGGTCTCCTTCCGCGTCGCGGCACGGAGCGCCAACACCGTCAGCCTGCCGTCGAGTTCGGGGTCCCGGCGGGCCTCGGCCAGGATGTCCCCGGTCTCCGGACGGGCGAGCGTCTCCAGGGCGGCGACCGCGCCCGTCCTCAGGTTGACCACCGGCTGGAAGGCGAAGCGGAGAGTGTCCGTCCAGGAGTGCACGTGGAGCATGATTGCGCTGCCCGACTGCGCCCAGGCGCAGTTCATGAGACGTTCACACAGGATTCCGGGTCGGTCACGCAGCGTGGAAGGCCTCTGTAGTCACAGGGGTCCCAGGACGCCCGAGCCGGTCTCCGTCATGCCACCGCGACCACCGCCGATCCGTGCCCGAACAGCCCCTGGTTCGCGGAGATCCCCGTGCGGGCCCCGGTGATCTGCCGGTCGCCCGCGGTGCCTCTCAGCTGCCAGGTCAGCTCGCAGACCTGGGCGATGGCCTGGGCCGGGACCGCCTCCCCGAAGGAGGCCAGTCCGCCACTGGAGTTGACGGGTATGCGGCCGCCCGGAGCCGTCGCCCCCTCCCGCAGAAGCTTCGCCCCCTCGCCCTCGCCGCACAGCCCCAGGTCCTCGTACCACTGCAACTCCAGCGCGGTGGACAGGTCGTAGACCTCGGCCAGGGACAGGTCCTCGGGGCCGATGCCCGCCTCCTCGTAGGCCGCTCGGGCGATGGAGGCCCGGAAGGTCTCCCCGGGGGCTTCCACCGCCACGGCCGAGTCCGTGGCGATGTCCGGCAGGTCCAGCACCGTGTTCGGGAAGCGCGGGGTCACCGTCGACACCGCCCGGATCCGCACCGGACGGGACACGCCGTGCCGGTGGGCGAAGTCCACACTGGAGAGCACCAGCGCCGCGCCGCCGTCGGAGGTCGCGCAGATGTCGAGCAGCCGCAGCGGATCGGCGACCACCGCGGAGGCGGCCACCTCCTCGGCGGTGACCCGCGCGCGGTAGCGGGCGTACGGGTTGAGCGCGCCCATCGCGGCGTTCTTCACCTTGACCAGGGCGAAATCCTCCGGCGTGTCCCCGTGCACCGCCATCCGCCGCCGCGCGTACAGCCCGAAGTACGTCGGGTTCGTCGCGCCCAGCAGGCGGAAGCGCAGCCAGTCCGGATCCTCGGGACGGTCCCCGCCCGCGGGCCGGAAGAACCCCTTGGGCGCCGCGTCCGCCCCCACCACGAGGACGACGTCCGCGAGCCCGGCGAGGATCTGCGCCCGGGCCGTGGCCAACGCCTGTGCTCCGGAGGCACACGCCGCGTAGACACTGGCGACCCTGGCTCCCTGCCAGCCCAGGGCCTTGGCGAACGTCGCTCCCGCCACGTACCCGGGATAGCCGCCACGCACCGTGTCCGCGCCCACGACCGAGCCGACGTCCCGCCAGTCCACACCGGCGTCCGTGAGTGCCGCACGGGCTGCCGCCGTCCCGTACTCCACGAAGGAGCGGCCCCACTTGCCCCATGGGTGCATGCCCGCGCCGAGCACCGCCACGTCCGTCGTCACGCCCTCACCCCCGTCGGCCGCCAGTGCCAGGTCGTCCAGGTCGTCTCCGCGTCCTCGTGGAGCACTCCGGGAACGACCTCCACCTCCATGCCCACCGTCAGATCGGCGACGGTGACCCCGGGAGCCGCCTGTCCCAGCACCACGATCCGCTCGGCCTCGAGCTCCACCGCGATCAACGCGTACGGCTCCCACGGAAGTTCCGGATTGCTCACATAGGGTGACGGCGGCCGGTACCGGCCGTCCGTGTACGACCAGATCCGCCCTCTTCGCGACAAGGCCACTTCCCCCAGCGGGCCGCCGGGGCAGTGCGGATTGCGGCAGTGGACGTCCTCGCGCGGGAAGAACACCGAGGCGCAGGACGAGCAGCGGGTGCCCAGCAGCCGGAAGCCGTCCCCCTCACCGGTGAACCAGCCGGCGACCGCGGGTGTACGCGTCCGGGACAAAGTCCCTCCCTCCCCGAGATCTGACACTGTGTCAGAAGTGTGTCACGGACACCGGGAAATGGGCAGGGCGGAGACATGACACGACTCACCAGCGCAGTCCGCGGTCTCGTCACCGCCCTCGCCGCCCTGCTGGCCGTGACCGCCGCCTCCGCCACCGCCCGGGCGACCACGGAACCCAGAGCTCCGAAGGACTTCGTGGCCCTGTCGACCGTGGACCCGACGATCGTCCAGGAGATCCGCTACTTCACCCCGCACAACTTCGTCGGCGAACGCATCGACGGCTACGAGCAGCCGATCTGCATCCTCACCCGCCCCGCCGCCGAAGCCCTCCACGAGGCGCAGGTCCAACTGCTGCGCGAGGGCTACACCCTGAAGGTCTACGACTGCTACCGGCCCCAGCGCGCCGTGGACCACTTCGTCCGCTGGGCCGAGGACCTGGACGACCAGGCGATGAAGGGCGAGTTCTACCCGAACGTCGACAAGACCCGTCTGTTCGCGGACGGCTACATCGCGGAGAAATCCGGCCACAGTCGCGGCTCGACCATGGACCTCACGATCGTGAGGCTCCCCGCGAGGCCGACCCGGCCGTACCGCCGCGGACAGCCGCTCGTGCCCTGCTACGCGCCCAAGACCGAGCGGTTCCCCGACAACTCCGTCGACATGGGCACCGGATTCGACTGCTTCGACACCCTCGCGCACACGCTCGACCCGCGCGTCCAGGGCGAACAGCGCGCCAACCGCCTGCTGCTCAAGAACACCATGGAGAGCCTCGGCTTCGTGAACCTCGCCGAGGAGTGGTGGCACTACACGTACAAGCCGGAGCCCTACCCGGACACCTATTTCGACTTCCCCGTGTCCCGGAAGTCGCTCGTCAACGGCGGCTGACCAACCTCCGGAAGATGGCCCTCCTCCGATCGGATACAGTCCGCGCGTGTCCGAAACTCAACAACCGACTGTCAACTCCGTACCGGACTCACACTGTTCGAGTTGCGGAGCGCCCTACGGGGAGGGCGTTTCCGGCTGGCCGCGCACCTGCCCGTCCTGCGGTGCCGTCGCCTACCGCAATCCGCTGCCGGTGGCGATCGCGCTCCAGCCCGTGTACGACACCAAGGGCACGGCCCTGGTCGTCATCACCCGCACCATCGCCCCCGCGCGCGGAGGCACGGCACTGCCCGGGGGCTACATCGACGACCGGGAGGACTGGAAGCAGGCCGTCGTTCGCGAGCTCAAGGAGGAGACCGGCATCGACGCGGCCACGCGCGACGTGCGGCTCGTGGACGCCATGAGCTCGCCCGACGGACACCTGCTGCTCTTCGGGCTCCTCCCGGAGCGCCCGGTGGACGGACTCCCGCCCTCCGACCCCACGGACGAGACGGAGGGCTGGCGGCTGCTGCGCAGGCCCGAGGAGCTCGCCTTCCCGCTGCACACCACGGCCGTACGGGCCTGGTTCGAGGGCAGGTACGTCTGAGCGGCGCCGCTCAGCCGAGCCCCCGCACCCGCACCGGGTAAGGCGGCTCGGCGGAGCCGTCCACCTGCTCCCGGGTGACCACCACCCCGCCGCCCTGCCGGCGGGCGACGTAGCGTTCGAGTTCCGGTACGTCCCACCCGTCGCCCGCGTCCGGCACGACCAGACCGCCGCCCGTCCGGCCACGCGCGGGTGCCCACACCTCCAGCTCCAGGCCGCCGTCGGCACCGCGCACGGGGATGACCGCCCCCGCCCGTGCGAACACGGGTGTCCGCGACAGCGGCGCCTCGACGAGGACCTGCCCCGGGCCCTGGTACGCCTCCTCCGTCACCGTGTCGTACCAGCGGCCCCGGGGCAGCTGCACCGCACGCCGGTCGGCACCCGGGTCCAGTACCGGAGCCACCAGCAGACCGTCCCCGAGCAGGAACGCGTCCTCGCAGTCGCGCAGCGCCCGGTCCTCCGGCGCCCCCCACCACAACGGCCGCACATAGGGTGCGCCGGTACGCCGGGCCAGATGCGCCAGCGTCACGAAGTACGGCTGCAGCCGCCGGCGTTCGAGCAGCGCCGCGCGCGCGTGCTCCAGCACCTCGGCACCGAACTCCCAGGGCTCGCGGCGCCCCGCCCGCAGACTCGCGTGGGTGCGGAACAGCGGCAGATACGCGCCGAGCTGGAACCACCTCAGATACAGCTCCGGCGACGGACTCCCGTCGAAACCGCCCACGTCCGGACCCGAGTACGGCACCCCGCACAGCCCGAGGCCCAGCACCAGCGACAGCGACGCCCGCAGCCCGGGCCAGCCCGTCGCCACGTCCCCGGACCAGGTGCCCCCGTACCGCTGCATCCCCGCCCAGCCCGACCGGGAGAACAGGAAGGGCCGCTCCCCGGGGGACAGCTCGCGCAGCCCCTCGTAGCCCGCCCGCGCCATGCAGAGGCCGTACACGTTGTGCGCTTCCCGGTGGTCGCCGCCCCGCCCCTCCAGCGCGTGCCGGGCCGACCGCGGCAGGGTCGGCTCCCCGAAGGCGTTGAACGACGTCGGCTCGTTCATGTCGTGCCAGAAGCCCGCGAAGCCCTGCCCCAGCCGCTCCTCGTACAGCGCGCCCCACCACTTGCGCACGCGCGGGTGCGTGAAGTCCGGGTAGACCGACTCCCCGGCCCACACGACCCCGCGTACCGTGCGCCCGGTGGAGTCCCGCACGAACGCGTCCACGGCCGAGCCGCTGTCGTACACGGCGTTGCCGGGCGCCGCCTTCACGGCGGGGTCGACGATCGACACCAGCCGGATGCCGTCCCGGCGCAGTTCCTCGGCGAACTGCGGCAGCTTGGGAAAGCGCTCCTGGTCGACGGTGAACACCTGGTGGTCGGCGTAGTGGTCGATGTCCAGGTGCACGGCGTCCAGCGGCAGACCGCGCTCCTGGTACCCGGCGACGATCCGCCGCACCTCCTGCTCGCTGCCGAACCCCCACCGCGCGTGCTGGTGGCCGAGCGCCCACGCGGGCGGCAGTGCGGGCGCCCCCGTCAGCGAGGCCCAGGTGTGCAGCACGCGCGCGGGGGTGCCCACCATCACCCAGCAGCGCAGCGGACCGCCGTCCATCCGCACCTCGCAGCGGCCCGTCCGGTCGTGCCCGGACCCGGCGCCCTCCTCGCCCTCGCGCAGGACCACCGTCCCGTCCCACGTGGTGTCGTGGAAGACCAGATGCGTGCCGGCGTCCGCCACCACGAACTGCACCGGCATCGTCAGGTACAGCGGATCGTCCCCGGGACCGAACGCCCGGCCGGGATCGGTGTTCCACAGCCGGTACGTGCCGTTGCGCAGCCTCGGTCCGCGGGCCCGGCCGCCCAGACCGAAGACGCGCGCGTCCGCCGGCACCTCCGACCGCTGCATCCACCGTGCCGTGCCCCCGCCGACCGGCTCCCACCAGCGCGGCGGCAGGTCCCGCCGCAGGGTCACCCCGCCCGGCGTGCACACCTCCACCGCGCCGTGCCGTGAGACGGTGATCGTCACCCGCTCGGCGACCACCCGCCAGCCGCCGTCCTTGTCCGGCTCCAGCACCGCCCGCGGGTCCGGCTCCGGACAGTTCCCCGCGAGCGCGTACGACGGCAGGGGGCCCGCCCCGTCCCATCCCCAGAACACCGCCCCGTTCACCGCGACGGTGACCCGCAGCTCGGACCGGCCGAACCGGATCAGACCACCACCGGGCCCCGGCTCCACCCCCTCCACCTGGCCCGGAACCCGCGCCCGCTCGGCACCCCGCCGCGGCAGCCCCGCGGCGTCGATCCGCCGCCTGCGCCACGCGGCCCGTACGGTACGCAACCCCCGCGCCGCCCTCCCCGCACCCACCACACCCACCGAACGCACCAGGTCACGACCGTCCATGCTGCTCACCCTGCCACTGCCCACCCCACGCGCGCGTGTCGTTCAACTGCCGTTCACCCGTGCCAGGACCACATCTTCACGACATGGACTATGTGGGGCGCACCCTGGTGCAGAAGTCGATCACATGGCATCGTCCCTGTCAGCCGCGTCACGCGCACACCCCAGCCCGTGCGCGGACCGACGCACACGACGCGCACAGCCCGGGAGCCGCCCCCATGACGACCGCGAACCCCCAGCCGCTCTGGCAGCCCGACCCCGAGCGGATCGCCCAGGCCCGCATCACGCGGTTCCAGGCATGGGCCGCCGAGCACCACGGCGCCCCGGCCGAAGGGGGCTATCCCGCCCTGCACCAATGGTCGGTCGACCAGCTGGAGGCCTTCTGGAAGGCCGTCACGGAGTGGTTCGACGTCCGCTTCTCGACGCCCTGTGCGCGCGTGCTCGGCGACCGCGCCATGCCCGGCGCCCAGTGGTTCCCCGGAGCCACCCTCAACTACGCCGAGCACGCCCTGCGCGCCGCGGCCGACCGCGCGGACGAACCGGCCCTCCTGTACGTCGACGAGACCCATGAGCCGCGCCCGGTGACCTGGTCCGAGCTGCGCCGCCAGGTCGGCTCCCTCACCGCCGAACTCCGCGCCCTCGGCGTCCGCCCCGGCGACCGCGTCAGCGGCTACCTGCCCAACGTCCCGCAGGCCGTCGTCGCCCTGCTGGCCACGGCCGCCGTCGGCGCCGTCTGGACCTCCTGCGCCCCCGACTTCGGTGCCCGGAGCGTCCTCGACCGCTTCCAGCAGGTCGAACCCGTCGTCCTGTTCACCGTCGACGGCTACCGCTACGGCGGCAAGGAGCACGACCGCCGGGAGATCGTCGCCGAACTGCGCCGCGAGCTGCCCACGGTGCGTGCCGTGGTCCACATCCCGCTGCTCGGCACCGAGGCACCCGAGGGCGCCCTGGAGTGGTCGGCGCTGACGGCGGGCGACACCGAGCCCGTCTTCGAGCAGGTCCCGTTCGACCACCCGCTGTGGGTGCTCTACTCCTCCGGCACGACCGGCCTGCCCAAGGCCATCGTGCAGTCCCAGGGCGGCATCCTGGTCGAGCACCTCAAGCAGCTCGGCCTGCACTGCGACCTCGGTCCCGAGGACCGTTTCTTCTGGTACACCTCGACCGGCTGGATGATGTGGAACTTCCTCGTCTCCGGCCTGCTCACGGGCACGACGATCGTCCTGTACGACGGCAGCCCCGGCTACCCGGACACCGGAGCCCAGTGGCGGGTCGCCGAGCGCACCGGTGCCACCCTCTACGGCACCTCGGCCGCGTACGTCATGGCCTGCCGCAAGGCCGGCGTCCACCCCGCGCGCGACTTCGACCTGTCCGCCGTGAAGTGCGTCGCCACCACCGGCTCCCCGCTGCCGCCCGACGGCTTCCGCTGGCTGCACGACGAGGTCCGCGACGACCTGTGGATCGCCTCCGTCAGCGGTGGCACCGACGTCT
Source organism: Streptomyces sp. NPDC048191 (assembly GCF_040652655.1). Lineage (NCBI taxonomy): Bacteria > Bacillati > Actinomycetota > Actinomycetes > Kitasatosporales > Streptomycetaceae > Streptomyces > Streptomyces sp. NPDC048191. The sequence goes on along the minus strand of NZ_JBEZMO010000024.1, from coordinate 6,960 downwards.
GTTCCTGCTTCGCCGGGGGCGTACCGACCCTCCCCGTGTACACCGGCGAACTCCAGGCGCCCGGCCTCGGCACCGACCTGCAGGCCTGGGACCCCAGCGGCAAGCCCGTCATCGACGAGGTCGGCGAGCTGGTCGTCACCAACCCCATGCCCTCCATGCCGATCCGCTTCTGGAACGACCCCGACGGCAGCCGCTACCACGACAGCTACTTCGACACCTACCCCGGCGTCTGGCGACACGGCGACTGGATCACGGTCACCGCACGCGGCACCGTGATCATCCACGGCCGCTCCGACTCCACCCTCAACCGGCAGGGCGTGCGCATGGGCTCGGCCGACATCTACGAGGTCGTCGAGCGCCTGCCCGAGATCAAGGAGTCCCTCGTCATCGGTCTCGAGCAGCCCGACGGCGGCTACTGGATGCCGCTGTTCGTGCACCTCGCACCCGGCGCCGCCCTCGACGAGGCACTCCTGACCCGCATCAAGCAGACGATCCGCGAACAGCTCTCGCCGCGCCACGTACCGGACGAGATCATCGAGGTACCCGGCGTCCCGCACACCCTCACCGGCAAGCGCATCGAGGTCCCCGTCAAGCGCCTGCTGCAGGGCACGCCGCTGGAGAAGGCGGTCAACCCCGGATCCATCGACAACCTCGCCCTGCTCGGCTTCTACGAGGAGCTCGCCCGCAAGCGCGCCTGACCGCCCAACGGGGAATCACCCTCCATAGGTGGCCTCGGACTCGCCCAGCACGGTGGCGAAGTCCGAGGCCAGACGAGCCGCGTCGGCCGGCTCCAGGCCCGCGGTCGCGATCCGCACCCCCGGCCCGGCAGCCAGCCGGAACCTCGCCCCCGCGGCGACCCACCAGCCGTACGACCGCAACCCGTTGACCACCGCCGACTCATCGCGCACGGGCACCCACAGGTTCAGGCCGCTCGCGGCGTGCGCCACGACCCCCCGTACGGCCAGCTCACCGGCCAGCGCGGAGCGCCGCAGCGCGTACGTCTCACGCGCGCGTGCCACCAGCGCGCGCGTGTCCTCGTCCGTCATCAGTCCGTACACGGTCTCCTGCAACAGGTGACTGACCCAGCCCGAGGTCATCAGCAGCCTGCCGTCGTGCCGGGCGAGCGTGACCGGGTCACAGGCCGCGGCCGCCCAGCGCAGATCGGTCCCCAGGAACTTGCTCACGGAGCGCACGTGGACCCAGCGCGTGAGCCCGCTGCCGGTCACCGTGTGCAGCGTGGCGCCGGCCACCTCGGAGGCATGGTCGTTCTCCACCACGAGCACGTCGGGCGCGCCCCGCAGCACCTCGGCCAGGGCATCGCGACGGGCGGCGGAGAAGCAGCCGCCGTACGGGTTCTGCGCGCGCGGGCTGAACACGACGGCCCGCACCCCGGCCCCGAGCGCTTCGCGCAGGGCCTCCGGGCGCATCCCCTCGTCGTCCACGACGACCGGTACGGTGCGCAGCCCCAGCGCCGCGACCAGATCGAGCAGATGGTGGTACCCCGGATCCTCCATGGCCACGGCGTCGCCGGAACGCAGTTCGACCGACAGCACGCGGTCGATCAGATCCAGCGCTCCGTGCGCGAACGTCACGTGGTCCACGGGGACCCCGTCCGCTCCCAGCCAGTCGCGCACCGCGTCCTCGAGCCGCGCCAGCCGGGGCGCGGAGCGATGCGAGTGAGCACCGGGGGAAAGGCGTGACGGCGGCAGCAGAGCGGGCAGCAGCGCCGGGTCGGGGTGTCCGCCGGCCAGGTCCCGCAGCCCTTCGGGCACCTTCGGCGGCCGACGCGACGCGACCGCGGGAGCCGGAGCGACCACGGTGCCGCCCCGGCCGCGCGTGACGACGATGCCGCGCCGCCGCAACTCCTTGTAGGCCGTGGCGACCGTGCCCGGACTCACCCCCAGGTCGTCCGCGAGCCGCCGCACGGGCGGCAGCGCCACTCCCGGGGTCAGTGCTCCTTCGGCCACGCCCCGTTCGACGGATCCCGCAATTCCCCTGGCCGTCGTACCACTGATCTCATATTGTGTTGCCACGTTGATAATTATGTACCAATACATAACTCGGAGCAAGGGACAAGCTCCGTCCAAGGGGGAACAGTGGACGCCACGTCCGAGGCCGCGACCCGGCCGTCACGCATACCAGGCGGCCGCGACGGACGCCGGATGCTCCTCATCACCCTCACCGACCGCATCGGCAGCGGCCTGTGGGCATCCGTCTCCGTCCTGTACTTCACCTACGTCTCCGGCCTCTCCGTCGCCCAGGTCGGCACCCTCGCCGCCGTCTCCGGCGCCGTCGGCATCGCGGGCGCACCCCTCGGCGGACGCATGGCCGACCGCTTCCCCCTCACCCGGATCCTGACCGGAATCCAACTCCTGCGCGCCCTGGCGTCCTTCGGCCTGCTCACCACCGACCACTACCTCCCCCTGCTCGCGATCTCCGCCGTCGGCAGCCTCGGCGACCGCGCCTCCAGCGTCCTCACCAAGCTCTACGCCACCCGCGTCGCCGGACCCGACCGCGTCCGCTACCAGGCCGTCAACCGCACCGCGTCCAACGCCGGCTGGGCCCTGGGCGGACTCGCCGCCGCTGCCGCCCTCACCCTCGGCACCACCACCGCCTACCGCTGGCTCCTCACCGGCGACGCCCTCTCCTTCCTCGCGATCGCCCTCCTCACCCTGACCTGTGCCGAACCCCCGTCCACCAGCCGCGTCCGCGCCCCCGGCACCCCACCCCGCACCACCAGGCCGGCGAACCCCTGGCGCGACCGCACCTACCTCGCGTACGTGGCCACCGACCTCGTCCTCTTCCTCGACGACTCCGTCTTCCAGCTCGGCCTGCCCCTGTGGATCGCCCACACCGAGGGCGTACCCCACGGCCTCGCACCCCTGCTGCTAGTCCTCAACAACGTGATGGTGGTCGCCTTCCAGGTACCGCTCGCCCGCTACGGCACCACCACCGCGGCAGCCAGGAAACTGCTCACCCCGCTGTCCGCCGCCTCCGCCGCCGGCGGCGTCACCATGGCCCTGTCCGCCACCGGCGGCACCACCCGGGCGATCTGCCTGCTCACCGCATCCGCCGCCCTGTTCACCCTGGCCGAGATGCTGCACGCAGTCGTGTCCTGGGAACTCTCCCTGGCCCTCGCTCCGGACCGCGCGCAGGGCGCCTACCTCGGCGTCCACGGACTCGCCCAGTCCGGACAGCGCAGCCTCGGCCCACTCGCCGTCACCGCCGCCATCGCCACCGGCCCCCTCGGCTGGACCGTCTTCGGCGCCACCATCGCCGCGACCTGCGCACTTCAGCACCGCCTGGTCCGCGACCGGCTCCGGCCGAGCCCGTTGTCAGTGCCGCCGGTTACGGTGAGTGAGCACTGATCGACCGCGCACTTTGGGGGAAACATGGCGCACACCGACCACCAGACCATGCGACGCGTCCTGCGCCGCGAGATCGCCGGCACCATCGGTCTGCTCACCGACGAACACGACTTCCGCGCCATGCGGCGCTACCGCAGCTTCACGTTCGACGACCACGCGACCTATCTCAGGCAGATCGAGGCCGTCCTCAGGGCCCGCGCCGCCCAGGGCACCCACACCACACTCGCCCTCTTCGACCCGGAGGACTACGCCACCTACTGCGCGCAAGCCGACCTCGACCCGGAAGCCCCGGCCAGCCGGTCCCGGTTCACCGCGGAACTCGCGGCCACGGGCCCCACCATCCCCTACGACGGCCGCCCCCTGGCCACCCTCGTACCCGCCCTCGTGGACGAAGCCGTCCGACAGGCGACGTGGGAGTACGCCACCACCCTGCTCTCCCGCCTCGGACCCTGCCCCACCTGCGGCGAGGACATCGGCAGGGCGGCCTTCACCCGCGCTTCCGACCTCCTGGTCCGCATCCTCGATACCGCCCCGCCCGGCGAGCGGCACCTGGTGTGCAGCGTCTCCGGACCACCCGACACCCTGGTCGCCGTCCTGCACGGCGACCAGGACGGCGACGGCGGCATCCGCCTGGACGAGGCCGAGGTCCTGGAACTGACCAGTGTCCTCGCACTCGGCCTCGCGACCCGAAGCCCCGGCGGACTCGTCCTGCGCACCAGCACCCCGGACACGGCCGACCGGGTCTACGGCTGGCGACTGCGCTGCGGCGGCATCGAACCACTCACCGCCTCCGAAGTCTTCGACGCCTACTGCACCGACGTCGAATCAGGCGATCTCATCTCCCCGGAATCCGGCGTCGACTACTGCGAACCCCCCGACCTCGGGGACACGAGCAGGACACCGGGCCACCGCCACTGAACGCACCAGGGGCGCCCCACCCGAAGGCGGGACGCCCCTGAACCCGGCACACCCAAGGCGCCGGCACGGCTACTCGCCGGACAGCACCGCCTGAGCCGCGCCGCGCGCCTCCTCGGCGCTGTCCGCGGCACGGGCGGCCGCGGCGGCCCGCTCGCACTGCGCCAGCGTGTACTTCGCCAGCGTCGCCCGGACATAGGGAATCGACGCCGCACCCATGGACAGGGAGGTGACACCCAGACCGGTCAGCACACAGGCCAGCAGGGGGTCGGACGCGGCCTCACCGCACACGCCACAGCTCTTGCCCTCGGCCTTGGCCGACTCCGCGGACAGCGCGACAAGGTCCAGCAGCGCCGGCTGCCACGGGTCCTGAAGCCGGGAGACCGCACCGACCTGCCGGTCGGCCGCGAAGGTGTACTGCGCGAGGTCATTGGTCCCCAGCGACAGGAACTCGACCTCCTGAAGGATCGAACGCGCCCGCAGCGCCGCCGACGGGATCTCCACCATCGCGCCGAACTTCGCCTGCAGCCCCGCCTCACGGCAGGCGTCCGCGAACGCCTTCGCGTCCGCGCGGTCCGCCACCATCGGCGCCATGACCTCGAGGTAGACGGGCAGCCCCTCGGCGGCCTTCGCCAGCGCGGTCAGCTGCGTACGCAGCACCTCGGGGTGGTCGAGCAGGGTCCGCAGACCACGCACGCCCAGCGCGGGGTTCGGTTCGTCAGCCGGCGTCAGGAAGTCCAGCGGTTTGTCCGCGCCCGCGTCCAGCACCCGCACGACCACACGGCCCTCGGGGAACGCCTCCAGCACCTGCCGGTAGGCCTCCACCTGCTTCGCCTCGGAAGGAGCGTTCTTGCTGTCGTCCAGGAACAGGAACTCGGTACGGAACAGACCGACACCCTCGGCCCCGGCCTCCACAGCGGCCGGTACGTCCGCGGGACCGCCCACATTGGCCAGCAGCGGCACCTTGTGCCCGTCCGCGGTCGCACCCGGCCCGGTCGAGGCGGCCAGCGCGGCCTTGCGCTCGGCGGCCGCCGCCTGCAGCTGCGCCTTCTTCTCCTCGCTCGGGTTCACGAAGATGTCGCCGGTGCTGCCGTCGACGGCGATCACCGTGCCCTCGGCCAGCTCACCGGCGCCCGGCAGCGCCACCACCGCCGGCACCCCCAGCGCCCGCGCCAGGATCGCGCTGTGACTGGTCGGCCCGCCCTCCTCGGTCACGAAACCGAGGACCAGCGAGGGATCCAGCAGCGCGGTGTCGGCGGGAGCCAGGTCCCGGGCCACGAGCACGTACGGCTGGTCGCTGTCCGGCACACCCGGCATCGGAACGCCCAGCAGCCGGGCGACGATACGATTCCGCACATCATCGAGGTCGGCCACGCGACCGGCCAGGTACTCGCCCGCGCCGGCCAGCAGCTCCCGGTACGCCGCGAACGCGTCGTACACCGCACGCTCGGCCGTGCTGCCGACGGCGATGCGCCGGTCCACATCCGCCATGAGCTCGGGGTCCTGGGCCATCATGGCCTGCGCCTCGAGCACGGCCTGGGCCTCGCCGCCGGCCAGATTGCCGCGCGCCATCAGATCGGCGGCCACGGCGTCCACGGCCTGGCGAGCACGCCCCTGCTCACGCTCGGCCTCGTCGGCCGGGATCTGCTTGGCCGGCGGCTCCAGCACCGCCGTCCCCATGTGCCGAACCTCGCCGATGGCCACGCCGTGGCTCACGCCGACGCCTCGCAGCGTTGTCTCCATCTCACCCGTCTCCGATAGTGCGGCGGGTCCCGCCGCCGCGGTGGTTGTCCTGATCGCCGTCGGGTGACGGCACTGCCGTCAGTTCCAGGCGAAGAGGCTGTCGCCGGCCTTCACGTCTCCGCTGTCACGGAGGTCGGAGAGGGACTCGGCCGTGGCTTCGAGTGCGACGACGGGGCAGACCGGGGACTTGCCGGCGGCCTCGACGGCGGCAGGGTTCCAGCGCACGACGGCCTGCCCGCGCGTGACGGTGTCGCCCTTGTTGACGAGCAGCTCGAAACCTTCGCCGTTGAGCTGCACCGTGTCGATGCCGAGGTGGGTGAGCACGCCGTGTCCGCTTTCGTCCACGACGACGAAGGCGTGCGGGTGCAGGGAGACGATGACGCCGTCCACGGGCGCCACGGCCTCGGAGGGCTCACGCACGGGGTCGATCGCGGTGCCCGGGCCGACCATGGCCCCGGAGAAGACCGGATCCGGCACGGCGGCCAGTCCGATGGCACGTCCGGCAAGAGGGGACGTCACGGTGGTCATGGGAAGCCTCCCAAGGAGTGGAGCTGCTTACGGGCCGTCACTGCCTGTCCCGGACGGCGCTGAGCAGCAGGGTATGTCATGTGAAGTGGCGGTTCCGTATAGAAGCTACCAGCAAGTGGTCTAGACCACCAACCCCGCGGATTTGCCCCGTGTTCAAGGCTCCGTGTACAGTCGTAACCCTGCTTGGGGCGGAGCGCCGTGAGAGCGCCCTCGCTCAGCAGAACCCAAACTCGTCAGATCCTATCTCTGGATCCGCTTCTGCATGTCCGCAGGGGGGTGGTCAGGGAGACGGAAAAACCCTGGTAGAGTTTGAAACACCGAAGGGAAGCCCGGAGGAAAGCCCGAGAGGGTGAGTACAAAGGAAGCGACCGTTCCTTGAGAACTCAACAGCGTGCCAAAAGTCAAC